>NZ_JJMI01000014.1:0-2167 GCF_000705335.1 Mangrovibacter sp. MFB070 | reverse complement strand
ACTGAAAGGAGAGCACCTAAGTCGGACATCATTGCTGCCACCTGACCTGCTATAAAAATCACTCCTCCTTCAGCTGCACCAATTCCTCCATTATGTACTGGTTTCAAATATGACGTAATATTGATTAACCCTGCATTAGTATTTGTATTTCCCGAGAAAACACCAGCAGTCGTTATAGCTCCAAGTTCTACTAACTGAAAATCTACCGTCCCGTTGTTATAGACATGACCTCCATACACAATACCGGTACGGGGTATTACAGAGCCTGTAATCGTCCCATTATTAATAAAGCTATTATTAACGGATAGGGTAATAATATATGAAAAGGCTGATGCCACACCCAAGACCGCATGATTAAGCACTTGAATGTCAAAGTTTGCATTTTCACCTAAAACAACATTATTCCCCTTTCCATTCACATAGATAAATGCAGCATATGACATGCCATCCACATAATGTTTATTATCACCGTCTATATATATATCATTATCATTCCCCTTAACTAATAATCCCATTTGTGAACCATGATCGCGTTGAGTTTTCGAACCGTGCTCAATTATGTTTGAAAAATCAATCCCTCCCTTTATTTCCAGCGTATTATTACTTCCGCTAATGGTCATGCCAGTCTGAGAATAATTTCCTGCCGTATAAACGCTACCCTCGTATTTTTTGGTTATTGTGCCGTCAATCACCACCCGGTTACCATTACCTGCTACTGCCACACCGGTTAATACCGGGAGATTATCTGCATCGGGTATCCCCATCGTGACATCCAGCACCTTAACGTCGCCCGTAATCTGCAGCGTGCCGTTATTACCCGATATCTGCACGCCGGTGGCTGAAGCCCGGTTTTCGAGGACTTCTGCCGTCACGGTGCCGTCCAGCACGACGTTAAATCCGTCGCCGGACAGGGACGCGCCGGTTCCGTAATCGGTGACATGAATATCACCCCGGTTGACAAGCCCGGCATTAAGCCCTTCAACAAGCACCCCGACCGAATTCGCATCCCGGACCGTAATGTTACCGTCGTTACTGACGTAATTGTCAGTCCCGCCAACGCTCACGCCCGTGGCGCCGCCGGTGACCAGCATATCCCCGCTCAGCGCCACGCTGCTGTTATCCCCGCTGAGGGAAATCCCCGTGCCGCCGTCAGCCACGCTTAAATCACCGGTCTGGGTGACGTTACTGTTGTTGCCGTCAATCACAACACCGGCGGAGCCTTCACCGCTGACGCTGGTGTTGCCGCTGTTGGTAACCGTGCTGTTATCACCCGTGATGACGGTTCCGCTGCCGCCGCCGCTGATGACGGAGTCACCTTCGTTAGTCACCGTACCGTTATCGCCGTTAATCACCGTTCCGGCAGAGCCTTCTCCGGTGACACTGGTCTCGCCTGTGTTGGTTACACTACCATCATTGCCGTTGATAACGGTTCCGGCTCCCCCGGCGTCAACTTCGGTATTGCCCGTGTTGCTGACCTGAGCATCGTTACCGTTCACTTCCAGCCCCACAGAGCCTTCACCGCTGACTGTCACCTCGCCTTCATTGGTGGTGGTGGTGTTATTGCCGTCCACCACCGTGCCTTTGCCGCCTTCGGTGACGTCCGTGTCGCCTTCGAGGGTGTTGTCTGTGTTATTGCCGGTCACCAGGTTGCCGATTTCCCCTTCTCCGGCACTGGTGTTGCCTTCCAGCGTGTTTTCCTTGTTGTCCCCTTCCAGCTGGTTACCTATTTCCCACTCTTCGTAGTTATTGCCGTCGCCATCGCCGCCGTTGTTGCCACCGTCTCCTCCTTCGTTACGGTCGCCGCCACTGCCGCCGCCCCCGCTGCTGCCTCCCGCCGCAATGGCAATGGTGGCGGCCAGGGCTGCGGCCCCGCCCCCGGCGAGCAGGGTGGTCTGGTCGGTCATCCACGCTGGCAGTTCACTGGCCTGAGCGGCCTGGGTTTCTTCGGGCTGTGGTTCTGCTGCCTGGCACTGTTCCGCCAGTGCCGCCTGCTCTTCAGGGGTAAGCAGGCTCAGGTCTGCCGGGCATTCCAGGTTTTCTGTGGGGGCAACCGTTGCCGGAAGCGGGGTTTGTGCAAAAGCCTGGCCGTTCAGTGCCAGGGAAATACACACCGAAAGCGCGCTGAGTGCTGCGGTTTTGTTTTTCATCAAACTGTCCTTATTTGTGG
>NZ_JJMI01000013.1:470-538 GCF_000705335.1 Mangrovibacter sp. MFB070 | reverse complement strand
TCATGTCCGCACAAAACGAGAGCTTCTCACCCAATAAAAAGTCTGGGAAATCAATTCATTGATTTTCG
>NZ_JJMI01000013.1:0-439 GCF_000705335.1 Mangrovibacter sp. MFB070 | reverse complement strand
TTTTTCCTTCTTTTTCATCAATATGAATGCCCGCTATATGCGGGCATTTTTTATGCGGGCAGCAAACGAACATAAGCCATTACTATTATTTGCTGAGTCGTTCGCAAGCACCCTGCTTAATTCCTCTGTTCATTTCCCTCATCACTTTGTTTGTTATCTCACCAGGCATTTCTGCAATACCGTATTCCTCAGGCGATTACCGGCAGATACGCCAAAAACTTCGCCACTGATAATGATGGCTTTTTAACCAGGAAAATCATAAAAAACGTAATATTTTGTTGATTATCACACCAAGTCGTTCGCAAGATAGTCAAACAGACATTCATAGCCACTTTTCGGGAAAAAATGTGTTGACGCTGCAAGGCCCAATACGCATAATGCGCCCCGCAACGCCGATAAGGTAACGCGAAAAAAAGATGGCTACGTAGCTCAGCTGGTT
>NZ_JJMI01000012.1:0-3503 GCF_000705335.1 Mangrovibacter sp. MFB070 | reverse complement strand
CATAGTTTACTATGCGTCGCCTTTTCGCGTCTTGTCTGAAAGCGAATTATCGGTATCAGAAAGTTGCCAAACGATGGGGCTATAGCTCAGCTGGGAGAGCGCCTGCTTTGCACGCAGGAGGTCTGCGGTTCGATCCCGCATAGCTCCACCATCCCTGTCCGTTAACAATAGTTCAGAGTGTACTGAGTCAGTATGCTGTGAAGTATTATGCTCTTTAAAAATCCGGAACAAGCTGAAAATTGAAACACTGAACAACGCAAGTTGTTCGTGAGTCTCTCAAATACTTGCAACACGAAATGTGTTCAGTCAGCGGTGCAGCGAGCTAAGTGAAGGCGCGGCATAACGCGCGCAGTAAGCGGAGTGAACGTAAGGTTCATGAGCATTACGAGCACGTTATAACAACGAATTCACGACGCGCAGCAAACCAGACAGAAAAACATCTTCGGGTTGTGAGGTTAAGCGACTAAGCGTACACGGTGGATGCCCTGGCAGTCAGAGGCGATGAAGGACGTGCTAATCTGCGAAAAGCGCCGGTAAGGTGATATGAACCGTTATAACCGGCGATGTCCGAATGGGGAAACCCAGTGTGACTCGTCACACTATCATTAACTGAATCCATAGGTTAATGAGGCGAACCGGGAGAACTGAAACATCTAAGTACCCCGAGGAAAAGAAATCAACCGAGATTCCCCAAGTAGCGGCGAGCGAACGGGGAAGAGCCCAGAGTCTGAATCAGCAGGTGTGTTAGTGGAACGGTCCGGAATGGCCGGCGATACAGGGTGAAAGCCCCGTACACGAAAGTGCACCTGTTGTGAGCTCGATGAGTAGGGCGGGACACGTGGTATCCTGTCTGAATATGGGGGGACCATCCTCCAAGGCTAAATACTCCTGACTGACCGATAGTGAACCAGTACCGTGAGGGAAAGGCGAAAAGAACCCCGGCGAGGGGAGTGAAAAAGAACCTGAAACCGTGTACGTACAAGCAGTGGGAGCCTCTTTAATGGGGTGACTGCGTACCTTTTGTATAATGGGTCAGCGACTTATATTCTGTAGCAAGGTTAACCGTATAGGGGAGCCGCAGGGAAACCGAGTCTTAACCGGGCGTCCAGTTGCAGGGTATAGACCCGAAACCCGGTGATCTAGCCATGGGCAGGTTGAAGGTTGGGTAACACTAACTGGAGGACCGAACCGACTAATGTTGAAAAATTAGCGGATGACCTGTGGCTGGGGGTGAAAGGCCAATCAAACCGGGAGATAGCTGGTTCTCCCCGAAAGCTATTTAGGTAGCGCCTCGTGAACTCATCTTCGGGGGTAGAGCACTGTTTCGGCTAGGGGGCCATCCCGGCTTACCAACCCGATGCAAACTACGAATACCGAAGAATGTTATCACGGGAGACACACGGCGGGTGCTAACGTCCGTCGTGAAGAGGGAAACAACCCAGACCGCCAGCTAAGGTCCCAAAGTCATGGTTAAGTGGGAAACGATGTGGGAAGGCCCAGACAGCCAGGATGTTGGCTTAGAAGCAGCCATCATTTAAAGAAAGCGTAATAGCTCACTGGTCGAGTCGGCCTGCGCGGAAGATGTAACGGGGCTAAACCATGCACCGAAGCTGCGGCAGCGACACTAAGTGTTGTTGGGTAGGGGAGCGTTCTGTAAGCCGGTGAAGGTGTGCTGTGAGGCATGCTGGAGGTATCAGAAGTGCGAATGCTGACATAAGTAAC
The DNA here is from genome assembly GCF_000705335.1 of Mangrovibacter sp. MFB070. Taxonomy (NCBI): domain Bacteria; kingdom Pseudomonadati; phylum Pseudomonadota; class Gammaproteobacteria; order Enterobacterales; family Enterobacteriaceae; genus Mangrovibacter; species Mangrovibacter sp. MFB070. The sequence goes on along the minus strand of NZ_JJMI01000012.1, from coordinate 1,781 downwards.
GATAATGCGGGTGAAAAACCCGCACGCCGGAAGACCAAGGGTTCCTGTCCAACGTTAATCGGGGCAGGGTGAGTCGACCCCTAAGGCGAGGCCGAAAGGCGTAGTCGATGGGAAACAGGTTAATATTCCTGTACTTGGTGTTACTGCGAAGGGGGGACGGAGAAGGCTGTGTCATCCGGGCGACGGTTGTCCCGGTTTAAGCGTGAAGGTGGAGTGACCAGGCAAATCCGGTTGCTCATTAACACTGAGGCGTGATGACGAGGCACTACGGTGCTGAAGTGACAGATGCCCTGCTTCCAGGAAAAGCCTCTAAGCTCCAGGTAACACGAAATCGTACCCCAAACCGACACAGGTGGTCAGGTAGAGAATACCAAGGCGCTTGAGAGAACTCGGGTGAAGGAACTAGGCAAAATGGTGCCGTAACTTCGGGAGAAGGCACGCTGACACGTAGGTGAAGTCCCTCGCGGATGGAGCTGAAGTCAGTCGAAGATACCAGCTGGCTGCAACTGTTTATTAAAAACACAGCACTGTGCAAACACGAAAGTGGACGTATACGGTGTGACGCCTGCCCGGTGCCGGAAGGTTAATTGATGGGGTCAGCGCAAGCGAAGCTCCTGATCGAAGCCCCGGTAAACGGCGGCCGTAACTATAACGGTCCTAAGGTAGCGAAATTCCTTGTCGGGTAAGTTCCGACCTGCACGAATGGCGTAATGATGGCCAGGCTGTCTCCACCCGAGACTCAGTGAAATTGAACTCGCCGTGAAGATGCGGTGTACCCGCGGCAAGACGGAAAGACCCCGTGAACCTTTACTATAGCTTGACACTGAACATTGAGCCTTGATGTGTAGGATAGGTGGGAGGCTTTGAAGTGTGGACGCCAGTCTGCATGGAGCCAACCTTGAAATACCACCCTTTAATGTTTGATGTTCTAACCTGGCGCCATAATCTGGCGTGGGGACAGTGTCTGGTGGGTAGTTTGACTGGGGCGGTCTCCTCCTAAAGTGTAACGGAGGAGCACGAAGGTTGGCTAATCCTGGTCGGACATCAGGAGGTTAGTGCAATGGCATAAGCCAGCTTGACTGCGAGCGTGACGGCGCGAGCAGGTGCGAAAGCAGGTCATAGTGATCCGGTGGTTCTGAATGGAAGGGCCATCGCTCAACGGATAAAAGGTACTCCGGGGATAACAGGCTGATACCGCCCAAGAGTTCATATCGACGGCGGTGTTTGGCACCTCGATGTCGGCTCATCACATCCTGGGGCTGAAGTAGGTCCCAAGGGTATGGCTGTTCGCCATTTAAAGTGGTACGCGAGCTGGGTTTAGAACGTCGTGAGACAGTTCGGTCCCTATCTGCCGTGGGCGCTGGAGAATTGAGGGGGGCTGCTCCTAGTACGAGAGGACCGGAGTGGACGCATCACTGGTGTTCGGGTTGTCATGCCAATGGCATTGCCCGGTAGCTACATGCGGAAGAGATAAGTGCTGAAAGCATCTAAGCACGAAACTTGCCCCGAGATGAGTTCTCCCTGACCCTTTAAGGGTCCTGAAGGAACGTTGAAGACGACGACGTTGATAGGCCGGGTGTGTAAGCGCAGCGATGCGTTGAGCTAACCGGTACTAATGAACCGTGAGGCTTAACCTTACAACGCCAAAGATGTTTTGGTGTGAGAGACGAAATTTTTAGCTTGTTAACGGATAATGTTCATGGCCGTGAGGCGGTGAATAAAACAGAATATGCCTGGCGGCAAGAGCGCGGTGGTCCCACCTGACCCCATGCCGAACTCAG
>NZ_JJMI01000011.1:0-191951 GCF_000705335.1 Mangrovibacter sp. MFB070 | reverse complement strand
TAGCTTGTTAACGGATAATGTTCATGGCCGTGAGGCGGTGAATAAAACAGAATATGCCTGGCGGCAAGAGCGCGGTGGTCCCACCTGACCCCATGCCGAACTCAGAAGTGAAACGCCGTAGCGCCGATGGTAGTGTGGGGTCTCCCCATGCGAGAGTAGGGAACTGCCAGGCTTCAATTAAGAAGAACCCTCAGCGAAAGCTGGGGGTTTTTTGCTTTTGTATTTCAGGCCGTTCAGCCACTTACCTGCAGTTTCACACCCGGGGACCGTTCCCGTCAGGTGATCCCGGCCACCGTGCCCGGTTTTTGGTTTATACCCCACCGGGCTCTGCGCTGGCAGAGACGGCACATCCGTAAACCTGTGCTGCACTGCCAGAACCGCTGATACTTATTCTTCTTGCCAGTTTTGCTTACCCGTTTAGGCGGATAAAAAAATGCCCTGTCACAAGACAGGACATCAGCAAACGCAATACGGATATTTTAATGAATAACCTGGGAAAGGAATGCCCGGGTACGCTCGGAGCGCGGGTTAGAGAAGAATTCATCAGGTGGTGCTTCTTCTACAATTTCGCCTCTGTCCATGAAAATAACGCGATTAGCAACTGTACGGGCAAATCCCATTTCATGGGTCACACAGAGCATCGTCATTCCGTCCTCAGCCAGGCCAATCATGGTATCCAGCACCTCTTTAACCATTTCAGGATCCAGCGCTGAGGTTGGCTCATCAAACAGCATTATTTTAGGCTTCATACACAACGACCGGGCAATAGCGACGCGCTGTTGCTGGCCTCCGGATATTTGACCGGGGAATTTATTAGCATGTTCTGCAATACGTACACGTTCCAGGTAATGCATGGCCAGTGCTTCAGCTTCACGCTTGGGCATTTTTTTCACCCAAATCGGGGCGAGAGTACAGTTCTGCAAGACGGTAAGATGCGGGAATAAGTTGAAGTGCTGGAATACCATTCCAACCTCGTTACGGACCCGTTCAATATTGCGGATGTCATCATTAAGCTCAATGCCATCAACAACAATGCGCCCTTGCTGATGTTCTTCCAGGTGATTGATACAACGAATCGTTGTTGATTTCCCTGAGCCTGAAGGACCACACAGTACAATGCGCTCGCCTTGCTGGACGTTAAGGTTAATATCTTTCAATACATGAAACTGACCGTACCACTTGTTAACATCTTCCAGCGTAATCATCGCATCGGCAGGTTGAATAGTAATTTGACTCATGATTTTCCTTAGTGCGGTGTGCGCCCGGTATGGAAGCGCTTTTCCAGATACTGGCTATAGCGCGACATGCTGAAACAGAAGATCCAGTAGACCATTGCGGCGAAGACATAGCCTTCGGTTGACATCCCAAGCCATGCCGGGTCAACGGTGGCTTGCTGAACGCTACTGAACAAATCGAACAGGCCTATAATGATGACCAGGCTGGTGTCTTTGAATAATGCAATGATCGTGTTGACCAGCCCTGGGATCACCAGTTTTAAAGCTTGTGGAAGAATGACTAAAATATGGGTTTTCCAGTATCCCAGCGCCAGGGATTCTGCAGCTTCGTATTGCCCTTTTGGCAAAGCTTGTAAACCGCCTCTGACTACTTCTGCAACATAGGACGACTGGAAAAGAACCACACCTACTAACGCCCTGATTAATTTATCTATCGTTGTCCCTTCCGACATAAAAAGCGGCAGCATTACTGAAGACATAAACAGAACAGTAATGAGCGGCACACCACGCCAGAATTCAATAAAAACAACAGACAGAATTCTGACTACAGGCATGCGCGAACGGCGTCCCAACGCAAGAAGAATCCCCAGAGGCAATGCACCGGCAATACCAATAGAGGCGATAATCAAAGTCAGTGTCAGTCCGCCCCACTGGCGTGTTTCCACGCGGCTAAGCCCGAAGAAACCGCCGTACATTAACCACCACACGACGACTGGATAAACGATTACCCATCCGGTGATGTAGCGGCCCCGTTGCGGCATGTTTTTCCAAAACATCGGAAGAATACTCAACAGGCCAATAATCAATGCCGTATTAATACGCCAGCGCTGTTCATGCGGATAGAGCCCATACATAAACTGCCCGAAGCGGGCATGGATGAACACCCAACAGGCACCGTCTTTAGTACAGTCACTACGTGTTGAACCTGCCCAGTTAGCGTGAAAAATAGCCCAGTTGAGCAGTGGTGGAATTAACTGCCACATTAACCACAGGCAGATAACTGTCAGCAGGCTATTACTCCAGGATGAAAACAGATTCTTACGCATCCACAGTAGTGTTCGTCCGGACCTGGAAGCATCAGGACGAGTGTCTTTTGATAAAATAGCTTTACTCATCATGCGTCCTTAACGTTCCACCAGGGCAATGCGGCGGTTATAAATATTCATCAACAACGAAATGCTCAGGCTGATAATCAAATAAACCGACATGGTGATAGCAATAGTCTCGATAGCCTGCCCGGTCTGGTTGAGTACAGTTCCGGCAAAAAGCGATACCATGTCCGGATAACCAATCGCAGCTGCCAGTGAGGAGTTTTTCACTATATTCAGGTACTGGCTGGTCAGTGGCGGGATAATGACGCGCAACGCCTGAGGAATAATGACCTGGCGCAGGGTTATTGGGTTGGGTAAACCCAGGCTGCGGGCTGCTTCATGCTGGCCAAACGGAACCGACTGGATACCCGAGCGAATGATTTCCGCAATAAATGCTGATGTATAGACGGATAAAGCCAGAGTAAGTGCCGCCAGTTCAGGGATTAAAACCATCCCTCCGCGGAAATTGAATCCCCGCAATGCAGGAATATCCCAGTGAATTGCAGCACCAAAGATCAGGTGAGTTAATAACGGTAAACCCAGTATCAACACAAGAGCTACAGGCCAGGTGCGGCGAAGTTGCCCTGTTTTGATTTGGTGTGTGTGATTAAACCGGTACAACCCATAACTGACAACCAGCGCGACCAGTATCGCCAGCCCTGTGGCGATAAGACCTTCCCCAATAATCGGGGAGGGCAGGTAAAGACCGCGGTTGCTTAAGAACACCAGATCAAACAGATCAAGCGCCTGGCGAGGCCCCGGCAAATTACGCAATACCGCGAAGTACCAGAAGAAAATTTGTAGCAGTGGCGGAATATTGCGGAAGGTTTCGATATATATCGTCGAGATCTTCCGTAACAACCAGTTGTCTGAAAGACGGGCAAGTCCAAGGAAAAAACCCAGAAAAGAAGCAAAAATAATACACAGCGCGGAAACCAGCAGTGTGTTGAGCAACCCAACGACAAAGACTCTGCCGTAGGTATCTCCCTGTTCATAATCAATAAGATGCTGGACAATACCGAACCCGGCGCTTCTGTCCAGAAAAGCAAATCCGGAAGTGATTCCGCGGTTGTTCAGGTTTGTGATGGTGTTGTGTATCAGATAAATTGCGGCCGTTGCTACCAGAACAATTGCGATAATCTGGTACAGCCAGGCACGCACCGCAGGGTTAGAAAAGGAGAGTTCTCCTTTCGTTTTAAGGCGGCGATGAGACATAAACGAACCTCAGTAATACAATGCGACAGACGTGAGGGCACTACAAATGTAGTGCCCATTACTGCAAAAAATTAACGTACTGGCGGGGCGTACTGGATACCGCCATTGTTCCAGAGGTTGTTGAGACCACGTTTGATTTTCAGTGGGCTACCTTCACCGACGTTGCGATCAAAAACTTCACCGTAGTTACCGACCTGTTTAACGATATTGAATGCCCATTTGTTGTCGAGCTTCAGGTCTTTACCAAAGTCACCTTCAGCACCTAACAGGTGTGCCATATCCGGTGTAGAAGGATGCGCTGCTTTTTCATCAACGTTTTTGGAACTGATACCCATTTCTTCTGCGTCCAGCATGGCAAACAGTGTCCAGCGAACGATGGCAAACCAGTCATCATCACCACGACGCACAACCGGCCCCAGCGGCTCTTTAGAGATAACTTCAGGCAGAACAATCCATTCGCCTGGGTTGCTCAGCTTAATGCGCAACGCATAAAGCTGTGACTGGTCAGAAGCCAGCGTATCGCAGCGGCCAGATTCAAGCGCTTTTGCTGATTCATCAGAACGGTCAAATGTTACTGGTGTGTATTTCATGTTGTTGGCTTTGAAATAGTCAGCAACGTTAAGCTCTGTATCGGTCCCGGCCTGAATACAGACGGTTGCACCGTCGAGTTCTTTCGCGCTTTTTAATCCGGCTTTAGAGTGTGTGAGGAAGCCAATGCCGTCATAATAGTTAACACCGGCAAAAACCATCCCCATGCCACCATCGCGGGAAGAGGTCCAGGTGGTATTACGTGAAAGCAGGTCTACTTCGCCAGATTGCAAAGCAGTAAAACGTTCTTTCGCTGTGAGTGGAGTATATTTAACTTTTGAAGCGTCGCCGAATACGGCAGCAGCAATACCACGGCAAACGTCCACATCAATACCCGTGAACTTGCCGCTTGCATCAGCGTATGAAAAGCCCGGTAAGCCATCACTGATACCGCACTGTACGAATCCTTTCTTTTTAACGGCATCCAGGGTTGACCCTGCATGTGCCTGGTTGGCGATACCAAACAGCGCTCCTGCTGCTACCAGAGTGGCTAACGTCAATTTTTTCATAGTGGATCCTGTGTGGCTAAATTATCGTTATAAAAAGTGGCATCCATATTGATGCCATCATCCTGTCTGTGGCGATTGCCGAACTTAATAAAGCAAAGGTGATGCCAGGTTTTAAACTATTCAAAATGTGACAAAGCAATCACCCTGCGTTGAGTGTAGACACGAAATTCATAAAGCAACGCCCTGTCATGGTGCAAAAATGAAACTTACGCCACATAATGGCGCAAAAAAGTTTCATTGATGTGATGAAATTAACGCGGCGAAACAACTGCTAATGAAATGAATTTTTGCTGAGGATTAATATTAATAAACACTACGTTATATGGTTACTTATCTGCTCCGTGTAAGAGAAGGTAACTTAATATTCTATTATTAGTGAATTAGCTGAAGGTTTGTTGCATCCATATAAACATCTGATGATAAAAAATGCACTTCCTTAATGCAGAGTTACCTTTGCCACACTTGTGTGCCGTGTACTCATGGGCTGCAACAGTTGCATCATCATAAGTCCTGCTGTTTCGTCAGCCTATTTTTATAGTTTGTCCTACAGGAGTGGATGGGGTGCTGTTAAGAGTTATCTGGCATTTATATAAATAAATAGTGATTCAGGTGGCTAATAAATCTTACGTATACCGAATGTATTACCTGGTGGGAATGTATTTGAGAGAGTGACTAAGGTAAATAACCATTGTTAATATGTGGCTAATTATCTGAAGGAGGGAAAGCAGCTGTCAGGTTATCTTGCGAAGGGGAAGATTTACAAATAAAAAGGTACCACCCTGTGAAGGGTAGTACCTTTTAAAACAACGGATTAACTGATTAAAATCAGTTCATGCCATATTTTTTCAGTTTTTTACGCAGGGTGCCGCGGTTGATACCCATCATCAGTGCCGCACGGGTCTGATTACCACGGGTGTATTGCATCACCATGTCCAACAATGGCTGTTCAACTTCAGCCAGTACCAGCTCATACAGGTCATTAACATCCTGACCATTCAGTTGAGCAAAATAGTTCTTCAGTGCCTGTTTAACCGAGTCACGCAGGGGTTTTTGGGTTACCTGATCCTGAGAGTTAACGGTAGAAACGGTCAGTACGTCAGAATTTACGCGTTGTTCGAACATAGTTCTGTCAGCTCTTTATTTCTGTTTACGCAAAATTTTCGAAGTATGCCTCCAACGCCTCCAGCTGTTCGCTGGCATCCTCTATGGCGTTGAATGTGCGCCGAAACTGGTCATTTGGAGCGTGTTCCTGGAGATACCAGGACACGTGCTTACGTGCAATTCGGTAACCTTTCACATGGCCATAAAAGCCGTGTAACGCCCGAACATGCTCGCACAACAAGCGCTTTACCTCAGCCAGAGGCAGTGGCGCAAGCAACTCTCCAGTGTCCAGATAATGCTGGATTTCCCGAAAGATCCAGGGTCTTCCCTGAGCAGCCCGGCCTATCATCAAGGCATCAGCCCCTGTATAGTCCAGAACCGCTCTGGCTTTAAGCGGGTTTGTTATGTCACCATTCGCGATAACGGGAATGGAAACTGTCTGCTTAACCAGCCGAATATTGTCGTATTCTGCTTCGCCTTCAAACCTGCAGGCGCGCGTGCGTCCATGTATCGTCAGAGCCTGAATACCACATTGCTCAGCCAGTTGGGCAATCTCTACACAGTTCTGGTGGTCTTTATCCCACCCAGTGCGAATCTTTAACGTTACAGGCACCTCGACCGCATTAACCACTGCGGACAGGATACTTTTAACCAACACCGGATACTGCAGTAGTGCTGAGCCTGCAAGTTTACGATTCACTTTTTTAGCCGGGCACCCCATATTGATATCAATAATCTGGGCACCATTTTGCACGTTAATGCGTGCGGCCTCTGCCATTTCATCAGGCACACTGCCGGCAATCTGTACGGTACGAATGCCGGGTTCATCAACATGAACCATACGTAACCGTGACTTGTCACTTGCCCAGACTTCCGGGTTAGAAGACATCATCTCGGAGACGGTAAGTCCGGCACCCATTTCGTAACACAGCGTTCTGAATGGTCGGTCTGTTATCCCCGCCATTGGTGCGGCGATTAACCGGTTTCGAAGCTGATATTGTCCGATTTGCATGAGTGAAGAAATGACCATACTGTGACTGCAAGGCGGCGTATATTACGCATTTTTTACGCGAGATGAAAGGCCAAACTTTGAACAATCCGCTGTTATAGATCAATGAATCTGTTTCTGGACATGAATGCCGGATAAATTAATCCTAATAATCATGCAATTACATTTTTATGGTTAAATTGTGCGCTTTGAATTTTTCTTAAAACTTCTTAAAAAGAGGGGATAAAAAGCGCTTTGGGCCGGGATAATATGCTGGAAAACCGGGTGTGTAAGGCGAATTGCCGCAGATAAATTGATTGATAATCAAACAGAAGAGCGTGGTGCGAAGACACCACGCTGGTGTAACTCAGAGGCAGGTTCCTGTAATTCGGCACCACTCTTCTTTTTCAACCACCGGGTCAAGTGCGAACCGGCCAGTGTAGGCAGCGCAAACCGAACTTGCCTGGCTGGCAAGGATACCGGAAAGCCCAAGTACGCCGCCTGTAACGGGCAGTACGCCGATAAGTGGGGCCAGTTCACGCAATGGGCCAGCAAGAATGTTTGCGACCACGACATCCGCTTTCAGGCCTTCTGGTTGATCCGCTGGTAGATAAAGTGATAACCGGTCAGAAACGCCATTACGTTCAGCGTTATCCCGGCTGGCCTGAATCGCCTGCGGGTCGATATCAATTCCAATTGCTTTTGCGGCACCCAATTTGAGTGCAGCAATTGCCAGAATTCCTGAGCCACAACCAAAATCGATAACCGTTTTTCCAGCCAGATCCAGCCCATCCAGCCATTGCAGGCACAATGATGTAGTGGGGTGGGTACCAGTACCAAACGCCAGACCCGGGTCCAGCAGTACGTTGACGGCATCAGGATCCGGAATATCGCGCCAGCTTGGGCAAATCCATAAACGGTTACCAAACTTCATTGGGTGGAAGTTTTCCATCCACTCACGTTCCCAGTCTTTATCTTCCAGTTGTTCAATTTTATGGTGAAAACCGGATGCTAACAGTGGGTGAACCGACAGCTGTGCAATGACATCATTCATATCTGCTTCGGCATCGAACAACCCGATGACATCAGTATCACCCCACAGACGTGTTTCGCCCGGCAGGGGCTCAAAAACCGGGGTATCATGGGTGTCCTGAAAAGTGACCGAGACCGCGCCCGTTTCCATGATGGCATCACCGAGTTCTTCAGCGGTTTCACCGGTAGCATTAATCTTTAGTTGAATCCATGGCATGGCGTAACTCTTTATTTTCCGGGTGGGTATTCATACTGGCGGTGATTGCAGGGCGCCCAAAGCAATTACCTGCGAGAAAAGCCAGTAAACTTAATAATAGTGACGGGACAATCGGATGAAAGCCCAAATACTGTATCTTCAGTGTGGCCAGCACAGCGTAAAGCAGACCACCAACGATCATGGCTGATAAGGCTCCGGCAGCATTGGCCTTTTCCCAGTAAAGCCCGAGTACGAGTGGCCAAAGGAAGACAGCTTCCAGCCCACCAAATGCGAGGAGATTCAGCCAGATGATCATCTCTGGCGGATTCCACGCTGCCAGCAATAGCAAAGCACTGAGTACCAGTGTAATCCCGGTTGAGAGCTTTTTCAGCCGGGATTCGTTGTGCGACTGGTCAGGGCGGGTTCTGAGCCAGAGATCTTTAATGATCGTTGCTGATGACTGGAGGAGTTGAGCATTGATGGTCGACATAATCGCGGCCATTGGCGCAGCCAGAAAGATCCCCGCTAAAGCTGGTGGCAGGACAGTGATCATCAATGTGGGAATAACCAGATCAGGTACGGTCAGGTTGGGTAGAATTGCGCGTCCCAACGCGCCCGCGAGATGCATTCCCAGCATCAGTACCGCGACGACGATCGTGCCGATAATTATCCCACGATGAACGGCCTTGCTGTCTTTGTAAGAAATACAGCGCACCGCGGTATGGGGCAAACCGATAACGCCAAAACAGACCAGCACCCAGAATGAAGCCATAAATGTGGGTGACAGAATATTGTCTGCTCCTTTTGGAGAGACCAGTTGCGGATTAATATGCGACAGTTTTTCTACGGCTATATGAACACCGCCTGCCTGGTGAATAATACCGACAAGCAACAAGACGGTACCCAGCAGCATGACGATCCCTTGCATCGCGTCATTTAATACACTGGCCCGAAATCCGCCAAAGGCTGTGTAGAGTGCAATAGTGACGCCAAAGATAAGCAACCCAGTGTCATAAGGAATGCCTGCAGCGGTTTCCAGCAAACGGGCACCACCAATAAATTGCACCGTCATTGCGCCTAAAAACGCGACAATCAGGCTTAGGCTTGCCAACCATACCAGCAGGTGGCTCTGGTAACGGGCATACAGCATGTCATTGAGCGTCACGGCGTTGTAGCGGCGCGCGAGAATCGCAAATTTCTTACCGAGAATCCCCAGAGACAACCAGATAGCCGGCAACTGGATCATGGCCAGAAGCACCCAGCCAAGCCCATATTTGTAAGCAGCACCGGGCCCCCCGATAAACGAACTGGCGCTGACATAGGTGGTCGTGAGCGTCATGGCGAGGACAAAACCTCCCATTGAGCGCCCTCCCAGGAAATACTCATTCAAAAAGTTTCCCTGCTTACGCCTGCGGAATGCATAAATAGAAATAGCAAATACCAGTGCTAAGTAGCCGACAAGCGGGAGCAGAACTTCAGTCTTCATGGTTCTCCTCCAGCGGAATATCGCGGAATATGTGGGTGACCATCATTTTGCATAGAAAAATAAACACCACGGGAACCACCACACAGGCTGCTTCAAACCAGTGAGGCAGGCCTGTTACGCCCTGAACGGAGTCGGGTAAATATCCCGCAGCAATCCACGCAGCTAAATAAAGAAGGGTTAGCCAGAGTGCCCAGCGGGCTTCTCTGTGGGCCTGAACAAAACGCGCGTCCATCGTTATCCCTTGTAAAAGATCAAAGCCGGGATTGTACCTTATGGACGATGAGAGGAAATAAAAAAAGAAAAGGGCCGGTAACCGGCCCTTCAGATTCCTGCAGGGGATTATTTTTCCTGCAAACCGAGTTTTTTCTCCAGATAGTGGATGTTGGTACCACCATGCTGGAAGTTCTCGTCGCTCATAATACGTGATTGCAGATCAACGTTGGTTTTGATGCCATCAATGATCAGTTCTTGCAACGCATTGCGCATACGGGCAATCGCAACATCACGGGTTTCACCGAAGCAGATAAGCTTGCCTATCATTGAATCGTAATAGGGTGGAACGGTATAACCTGCGTAAATGTGAGATTCCCAACGCACCCCAAAACCACCTGGAGCATGAAAACGCGTGATCTTACCCGGGCTTGGCAGGAAGGTATTAGGATCTTCGGCATTAATACGGCATTCAACCGCATGCCCACGAACCACAACTTCTTCCTGCTTAATGGATAATGGCTGGCCTGCAGCAATGCGTAACTGTTCTTTGATCAAGTCGACGCCAGTGATCATCTCGGTCACCGGGTGTTCAACCTGAATACGGGTGTTCATTTCAATGAAATAGAACTCACCGTTTTCGAACAGAAACTCAAATGTGCCGGCGCCACGATAGCCGATATCCACACAAGCTTTCGCACAGCGCTCACCAATATAGCGACGCAGTTCAGGAGTGATACCTGGTGCCGGGGCTTCTTCTACAACTTTCTGGTGGCGGCGTTGCATGGAGCAATCGCGCTCAGCCAGGTAAATTGCGTTACCCTGCCCATCAGCCAGTACCTGAATTTCCACATGACGCGGATTTTCCAGGTATTTTTCCATATATACCATGTCGTTATTGAAAGCGGCTTTCGCTTCCGCACGGGTCATGGTGATGGACTGGGATAAGTCAGCTTCTTTACGTACAACGCGCATCCCACGGCCACCACCGCCGCCAGATGCTTTGATAATCACCGGGTAACCAATGCGTTTGGCAATGGTACGGTTTTTATCCATGTCGTCGCCCAAAGGGCCATCAGAACCAGGTACACAAGGTACGCCAGTTTTTTTCATGGCGGTGATTGCAGAAACTTTATCACCCATCAGACGGATAGTTTCTGCTTTCGGACCGATGAAAATAAAACCAGACTGCTCAACCTGCTCTGCAAAGTTCGCGTTTTCAGACAGGAAACCATACCCTGGGTGAATAGCAACTGCGCCTGTGATTTCAGCAGCAGCGATAATTGCCGGGATATTGAGGTAACTTTTAACTGAAGGCGCCGGTCCAATACAAACCGTTTCGTCTGCCAGCAGTACGTGTTTTAAATCGCGGTCCGCGGTGGAATGCACTGCAACCGTTTTGATGCCCAGCTCTTTGCAGGCACGCAGGATGCGCAATGCAATTTCACCACGGTTAGCGATGACAATTTTATCCAGCATGTTCGCCTCGTTATTCGATGACGACCAGCGGCTCGTCAAATTCAACCGGTTGACCATTTTCGACCAGAATGGCTTTCACAACGCCTGACTTGTCCGCTTCGATCTGGTTCATCATTTTCATTGCTTCAACGATACATAAGGTATCGCCAGCGCTGACTTTCTGACCCACTTCGATGAAGTTTTTCGCATCCGGGCTTGGCGTGCGATAGAACGTCCCAACCATTGGGGAGCGTACGATATGACCACTGATCTCAGCAGAAGCTTCTTTTACCGGCTCAGCAGCAGGAGCTACGGCTGATGCCAGTGCAGGTTGAGCGGCGGGCATGGCAACCGGAGCAGCATAAGCCTGCTGCATCATGGGAGCCGGGTTCACCACTGCGCGGCTGATGCGAACAGACTCTTCGCCTTCAGAAATTTCCAGTTCAGCGATGCCAGATTCTTCAACCAGCTCGATCAGTTTTTTAATCTTACGAATATCCATGAGTGCGTTCCGTACTCTTGTTAGTTTGATTGTGACAGACGTTTTACCGCTGTCTGTAGTGCATATGAATAGCCATCGGCGCCTAAACCGCAAATGACGCCAGAGGCAATATCAGATAGATATGAATGATGGCGAAAAGGTTCCCGCGCATGCACATTGCTGAGATGTATTTCTATGAACGGAATGTTCACAGCCAGTAATGCATCACGCAATGCCACACTGGTGTGCGTATATGCGGCCGGATTTATCAGGATATAGTCAACAGTGTCTTTAGCCTGATGAATCCGCTCAATCAGCACATGTTCAGCGTTAGATTGCAGATGATCCAGCACAGCACCCAAACTTTCTGCTTCTGCTTCCAAATGGGCCACTATCTCGGGTAACGTTTGTGAGCCATACTTATCAGGCTCACGTGTCCCAAGCATATTGAGATTCGGTCCATTCAAAAGCAAAATGTGAAAATTGTTCGCCATCGTGCTGCTATCTCCAGCAATTTTCCAGGTAATTTACAAAATATACCTTAAGGCTGTTATTGTCACCCGAGAGCACTAAAATAACGCTCCAGGGCGAACCAAAGTCGCACATTATAATGATTTCGTGGCATTTGGCAGCTAAATACTGGTCTTATCAGGGAAGATAATCAACATGCGATGAGTATGGGTACTGATGAGGGCCTGTGGCATCAGGCCCGGCGGGCTTATCGGCGACGAAACCACTGGCGAAATGTTTTGTATCGCCATATTAATAGCAGGATTGCCGCACCTGCATACAACAAAGGCAGTGGAGACAAAATTTTTACTGACCAGATATAGTGAACCGGGGCAAGGATAGCGACCAGATACACTCCGTTGTGTAGTGTTTGCCAGCGCCTGCCCATCCATTGCTGCAGTTTCCGCGTCGATGTTGCTGCCAGTGCCAGCAAAATAACCCAACACGCTATTCCCAGCGTCAAGTAAGGGCGATGGATAATTTCCTCACCAAGCAACCGATATTGCGTTATTCCCAGCTCCAAAAAAAGATAGCTCAATAAGTGCAGGGATGCCCAGGCAAAGCACCACAGCCCGGTTAGCCGCCTTACCCGAATGAGTAATGGTTGTTTCAAATATTTCGCAAGAGGCGAAACCAGCAATGTCACCAGTAAACATTTCAGGGCCATTCGGCCAGTAAAATGCTGAATGTCCTTCGCCGGGTCTGCACTTAGCCAACCATAGTGCACTGCAAAAAATAGCCATATCAGTGGTAAAACAGCCAGCAGGTGCAACAGGCCTTTTAGAATTCGAACATGTTGAAGTGTCAGGCGCACTTAAAAATTCTCCCGCAGATTCAGCCCACGGTACAGTGAAGCAACCTGGTCCGCATAACCATTGAACAAGAGTGTGGGCTGGCGTTTGACATCAAGAATACCGCCGCTGCCAATGAAACGTTCTGTAGCCTGTGACCAGCGGGGATGGTCAACATGAGGATTTACATTGGCATAAAAGCCATATTCATCAGGAGCAGCCAGGTTCCATGTACAGGGTGGTCTTTCACGTGTCAGACGAATACTGACAATCGATTTTATGCCTTTGAAACCGTATTTCCAGGGAACAATCAGGCGAACCGGAGCACCATTTTGTGGCGGTAAGGCTTTGCCATAAACCCCGGTTGTCATTAAGGTCAGAGGGTGCATTGCTTCATCAATGCGCAACCCTTCCACATAAGGGTATGCCAGGCCACCGCCAATGAATCTGTCTTTTTGGCCGGGCATTTGATCGGGGGCGTAGCGAGTTGTGAAGGCAACATACTTTGCATTGCTGGTGGGTTCCGCCAAAGCCAGTAGTTTGGCTAAAGGGAAGCCAATCCAGGGAACCACCATTGACCAGGCTTCTACGCAGCGCATACGGTAAATTCGCTCTTCCAGTGGCAGTTTTTTATATAAGTCATCATGATCAAGCGTGATTTTCTTTGCAACTTCACCGCTTATGGTCAGCGTCCATGGGTCGGTAACCAGTGTTCCGGCATTCGCTGCAGGGTCCGCTTTATCCAGGCCAAATTCATAGAAATTATTATAACCAGTGACTTTATCTTCCGGAGTTAATGTCAATTTTGCTTGCCAGGCCTCAGGGCGGGTAAAGGTCAGTGGTTTGCCCGAAGGTGCTGCCGGTCTGTCATTCCCTTGAAACCACGACAATACATCTGCCTGTGCTTTTGCCTGCAAGCCAGCACTGGCTACGCCAATGCCCAACATTTTCAGAACCTGCCGGCGTTGCATAAAAAATACGCTTTCATGAGTAACATCGTTTTCACTGAGGTGTTTTTTCATTTTCATTATTGATTGCCTTTGTTGCCATGCAGGTGAGTTGTTCTAAGCATGGCGGGCAGAATCAGATGAAGCCAGTTTCAAATATTCAACTTTCTGTTAAGACTTATGAGGCAGAGAAAGTGCCCGTTGGCCGATTTGTCTGCGCCAGCACTGGGGATTTGTTGAGAAAAACCCTGGTTAGCGCAGCGATATTTGCTAGTATGCAGTGTGTTTTACGTGCATCTGTTTTCATGGCTGGCGCTCATTTCGAACGAGTCTGCATATTATCCAATTAACGAGGTGCCCGACGGAGTTCACACAAGGATGCGACTGACAACAAAATTCTCTGCCATTGTGACATTACTGTCCGGGCTGGCCATGCTGGCTGTTCTGATAGGGTGTTCATGGAGTTTCTATACCGCGGTTCAGGTGAAGCTGAACCAGCGGGTGAGTGCGATCGCCACTATCGTAGATAATCGCCTGCTAGAGTACCCGCCAGAAACTCAGTCACGCTTTTTCGATGAAATTATGACGCCTGTTGATGTGGTGAGAATGGTTATCCGCCAGGATGGTGTGCCCATTTTTCTCCATGACCAGCCCGAAGGGTATAACCCGGCAGGTCTTCCTCAGCAGTATAAATCGCTGAATGTCCCTCTGGTTAAACACCCAGGTATGACACTGACGCTGGTCTGGATGGATCCAATGGCCAATTACTTTCACTCTATTCTGGCAACCACACCATTATCTATTGCGGTGTTGTTCATCGTGATAATGGCCTTGCTCGCTGTCTGGTGGATCAAACGGCAGTTTCAGGGGCTGGAACATCTTGAAGCCCGGGCTATTCGTATTCTTAAGGGGGAACGCCGGGCAGGAATTCGGGGAACAATGGATGAATGGCCTCACAACCTGAGTAGTGCACTTGATGTGCTGTTGGCTGATATCCAAAATGCTGGCGAGCAACAAGGCAGGGTGGAGAACCTGATTCGTGCCTATGCTGCTCAGGATTCCAGAACAGGGCTGAATAATCGTCTGTTTTTTGATAATCAACTGGCAACCTTGCTCGAAGGGCAGGACAACGTTCAGAGTCATGGTGTTGTTATGATGATTCGCCTGCCTGACTTTGAAATGCTGCATGAAACCTGGGGAAGAAGTGTTGTTGATGATTATCTCTACAGCCTGGTCAACATGCTTTCCACTTTTATCATGCGTTACCCGGGAGCATTACTGGCGCGTTATTATCACAGTGATTTTGCTGTGCTGTTACCCCACCGCTCGCTAAAAGAAGCCGGTAGCATTGCCGGCCAGTTACTTAATGCCGTAGATGCACTGCCCCCCACTCCTATGCTGGACCGTAACGATATGCTGCATATTGGGATTACCGCGTGGCGCAGTGGGCAAACAACTGAGCAGGTGATGGAACAGGTTGAAGTGGCTACCCGGGAAGCAATGCTTCATGGTGGCAATGGCTGGTCAACCTGGGATGAATCAACCCCAGAAAAAGTGCGCGGCAATGTGCGTTGGCGTACTTTGCTGGAAGGGGTTTTACAACGAGGTGGACCACGGATTTACCAGAAACCCGCAGTGATGCAGGATGGCGTGGTGCACCATCGGGAATTGTTGTGCCGGATATTTGACGGGCAGCAGGAGGTACTTTCGGCTGAATACATGCCAGTAGTGCAACAGTTTGGTCTTGCTGATTCCTGGGACCGGCAAATGATTAGCCGGGGAATCCAGTTGCTCCAGTTCTGGCCTG
Organism: Mangrovibacter sp. MFB070; assembly: GCF_000705335.1. Taxonomy (NCBI): domain Bacteria; kingdom Pseudomonadati; phylum Pseudomonadota; class Gammaproteobacteria; order Enterobacterales; family Enterobacteriaceae; genus Mangrovibacter; species Mangrovibacter sp. MFB070. The sequence continues at coordinate 176,306 of NZ_JJMI01000011.1, read as the reverse complement.
AAGAAACCTTCGCATTTTCAATTACGGTGGATTCTCTGCTGCGCCCTCCTTTTCAGCGTTGGCTACGTGACACACTCATGCAATGTGAGAAATCGTTAAGGCGACGAATTATTTTGGAACTCCCTGAGGCAGATGTGTGTCAACATATCGGTCGTCTGCAATCTGTTATTCGGTTAATCAAAGCGCTGGGTAGCAGAGTTGCCGTCAATCAGGCTGGTCTGACACTGGTCAGTACGGCTTATATAAAGGAACTGAATGTGGAGTTGATCAAACTTCACCCCGGTCTGGTGCGCAATATCGAAAAGCGCACAGAGAATCAGTTGTTGATACGAAGTCTTGTTGAAGCATGTACCGGCATGCAGACGCGAGTTTTTGCCACTGGTGTCAGGGCTCGTGGTGAGTGGCAAACGTTAGTTGATCGCGGTGTCAGTGGCGCGCAGGGTGATTTTATTGCTGCAACACAGGCACTGGATACGAACGTAAAAAAATATTTGCAAAGATACTCGGTTTAACCTGCCGTTTGTGATGTTTTCACGTAGAATAACGTCCGCTGAATCCTATGGGAGCCTCGGCTTGCCGGACGGAGTATCTCAGCAAACCGGACAATTTATAGCCAGCCATGTAACAAAATATAAAGTTGCTTAGTGGCATTTTACTGGTACACCGGGAGCCAGGTAGCAACTTTGTAAAGCTGGAAATGAATTGCACTATTTTTCACCGATGCAGAACGTTTTTGCGCCTTGTCGCTGCGTCGAGTGGTTGGTAAAGTAAGCGGATTTTGTTTCCGCCCCAGCTTGCAGGATTATCCCTTAGTATGTTGAAAAAATTTCGTGGCATGTTTTCCAACGACCTGTCCATTGACCTGGGTACCGCGAATACCCTTATTTATGTAAAAGGACAGGGCATTGTGTTGAATGAGCCGTCTGTTGTGGCCATTCGCCAGGACCGTGCTGGTTCGCCGAAGAGTGTGGCTGCAGTAGGCCATGATGCAAAGCAAATGCTTGGCCGTACACCTGGCAACATTGCTGCTATTCGTCCTATGAAAGATGGCGTTATTGCAGACTTTTTCGTGACCGAGAAAATGTTGCAGCACTTTATCAAGCAAGTGCATAGCAATAGCTTTATGCGCCCAAGCCCGCGTGTACTGGTTTGTGTGCCTGTTGGCGCCACTCAGGTTGAGCGTCGTGCTATCCGTGAGTCCGCACAGGGTGCTGGTGCACGTGAAGTCTTTCTGATTGAAGAGCCGATGGCTGCTGCAATTGGTGCAGGCCTTCCGGTTTCCGAAGCAACCGGTTCTATGGTTGTAGATATCGGTGGTGGTACAACTGAAGTTGCGGTCATCTCTCTGAATGGCGTGGTGTACTCCTCTTCTGTTCGTATTGGCGGCGACCGTTTCGATGAAGCTATTATTAATTATGTTCGTCGTAACTATGGCTCACTGATTGGTGAAGCGACAGCCGAACGTATTAAACATGAAATCGGTTCTGCTTACCCGGGCGACGAAGTTCGTGAGATTGAAGTTCGTGGGCGTAACCTTGCTGAAGGTGTGCCTCGTGGGTTCACGCTGAATTCAAATGAAATTCTTGAAGCCCTGCAGGAGCCTCTGACAGGTATCGTGAGTGCGGTTATGGTTGCGCTGGAACAGTGCCCGCCAGAACTGGCTTCTGATATCTCTGAACGCGGTATGGTATTAACAGGTGGTGGTGCGTTGCTGCGCAATCTGGACCGCTTGTTGATGGAAGAAACGGGCATTCCTGTTGTTGTTGCTGAAGATCCTCTGACGTGTGTTGCTCGTGGCGGTGGTAAAGCGCTGGAAATGATCGATATGCACGGCGGTGATTTGTTCAGCGAAGAGTAATTAATGCTGAAAGGGGCAATCGCCTGATTGCCCTTGTTGCCAGCCCAGGAATACGCATAGCCTATGAAGCCTATTTTTAGCCGTGGCCCTTCGCTACAGATTCGCCTTTTTCTGGCCGTAGCGGTGGCGCTGGGCGTCATTGTTGCGGACAGCCGCCTGGGTATGTTTAGTCAGATCCGGGCCTATATGGATACGGCTGTCAGCCCTTTCTATTTTATCTCCAATGGCCCGCGGGCATTGCTGGACAGCGTGTCACAGACTCTGGCATCGCGAGATCAACTAGAGCTGGAAAACCGTGCTCTGCGTCGGGAATTATTACTAAAGAACAGTGATTTGCTTCTGCTTGGGCAGTATCGGCAGGAAAACGCACGCCTGCGTGAATTACTGGGTTCCCCTTTGCGTCAGGATGAGCAAAAAATGGTGACGCAGGTAATTTCGGCGGGTACCGACCCATACAGTGACCAGGTCGTCATTGATAAAGGCAGCGTGAATGGGGTTTATGAAGGCCAGCCGGTTATCAGTGACAAAGGCGTCGTTGGGCAGGTTGTTGCCGTAGCGAAATTTACCAGCCGGGTGTTGTTAATTTGCGATGCCACACATGCTTTACCTATTCAGGTACTGCGTAATGACATCCGTGTTATTGCTGCAGGTAATGGCTGCACAGATGATCTCCAGCTTGAACATTTACCTGCCAATACAGATATCCGGGTCGGGGATGTGTTAGTGACATCCGGTCTGGGTGGGCGTTTCCCGGAAGGTTACCCCGTGGCGGTAGTCTCTTCTGTCAAACTGGATACACAGCGTGCTTACACTGTTATCCAGGCGCGTCCTACTGCGGGTCTGCAGCGCTTACGCTATTTGCTATTGCTGTGGGGGGCCGACCGCCAGGGGTTACACCCAATGACACCAGATGAAGTCCACCGTGTTGCCAATGAGCGCCTGATGCAAATGATGCCGCAAGTATTGCCAGCTCCGGGGCAAATGGGGCCGCCTGCGCCAATACCTGCGCCAGCAACGGGCCTGTCTCAACCACCGGCAGCTACTGAACCCCAAAACGGAGCGCCATCCTTACAGGGAGGTCAGTAGTGGCGAGTTATCGTAGCCAGGGGCGTTGGGTAATCGTTTTATCTTTTATCATTGCGCTGATATTGCAGGTTATGCCATGGCCGGAGCAAATCATTGTTTTCCGGCCAGATTGGGTATTGCTTATCCTTATCTACTGGATACTGGCGTTGCCGCACAGGGTAAATGTTGGTACCGGATTTATAATGGGAGCCATACTTGATCTTATCAGTGGCTCAACGCTGGGTATCCGTGCACTTTCACTGAGCATTATTGCCTACCTGGTTGCGTTAAAATTTCAGCTATTGCGCAATCTTGCTTTATGGCAACAGGCGTTAGTGATTGTAGTGCTCTCTCTGGCTGCTGATTTACTTGTCTTCTGGGCTGAGTTTTTGGTCATTGACGTTACATTTCATCCGGAGATTTACTGGAGCAGTGTGGTCAATGGCGTGCTTTGGCCCTGGCTTTTCTTACTTATGCGCAAAGTGCGCCAGCAATTTGCTGTGCAGTAGCAGGTAATGATGACAACATTGTATCTCGCTTCAGGTTCACCTCGTCGCCAGGAATTGCTGACGCAGCTGGGCGTTTCATTTGAACGCATTGTTACTGGTGTGGATGAAATCCGCCAGCCAGGGGAAACCGCGCAACAATACGTGTCACGCCTCGCCCGGGATAAAGCCACTGCCGGGGTTGGCATGGCCTCCCGGGATTTACCGGTATTAGGTGCAGATACCATTGTGGTATTAAATGGAGAAGTTCTTGAAAAACCGCAGGATCAAGCCCATGCCTGTGCTATGTTACAGTTACTCTCCGGGAAAACGCATCAGGTTATGACTGCAGTTGCCATTGCGGATAGCACCCATTTGCTGGACTGCCTGGTAGTGACTGAGGTGACATTTCGCCCATTATCAGAGCGTGATATCGCAGAGTATGTTGCATCAGGTGAACCAATGGATAAAGCTGGAGCATATGGAATCCAGGGGCTGGGGGGGCGTTTTGTGATAAAAATTAATGGTAGTTACCACGCTGTGGTTGGCCTGCCTCTGGTTGAAACTGATGCATTAATAGCGACGTTTAGTGCGTTACGCGAAGGAAAAAACAATCATGACGGCTGAGTTATTAGTCAATATTACCCCTTCTGAAACTCGGGTGGCTTACATTGATGGTGGAATTCTGCAGGAAATCCACATTGAACGTGAAGCTCGCCGGGGAATTGTAGGCAATATCTACAAAGGTCGCGTGAGTCGTGTACTTCCGGGCATGCAGGCGGCATTTGTAGATATTGGCCTTGATAAAGCAGCATTCTTACATGCCTCAGATATCATGCCGCATACTGAATGTGTTGCGGGTGAAGAACAGAAAAACTTCACGGTACGGGATATTTCCGAGTTAGTTCGTCAGGGGCAGGATCTGGTGGTTCAGGTGGTGAAAGATCCCCTGGGTACGAAAGGCGCCCGTTTAACGACAGATATTACACTCCCTTCCCGTTATCTGGTTTTCATGCCTGGTGCGTCCCATGTTGGTGTATCACAGCGCATTGAAAGTGAAGAAGAGCGTGAGCGCCTCAAACAGGTTGTGAGTGTTTATTGCGACGAAATGGGCGGTTTTATCATTCGCACCGCGGCAGAAGGTATATGTGAGAAAGACCTGGCTTCTGATGCGGCTTACTTGAAACGCGTCTGGCGTAAAGTTATTGAACGCCGTAAACGCCCTCAAACCCGCTGCCAGCTGTATGGTGAGTTAGCACTGGCTCAGCGAGTATTGCGTGACTTCGCTGATGCCTCACTGGACAGAATTCGCGTAGACTCCCGGCTGACATATGAAATGCTGCTGGAGTTTACTGCTGAATATATTCCAGATATGACAGCCAAGCTGGAACATTACAGTGGCCGCCAGCCTATCTTTGATCTCTACGATGTTGAAAATGAAATCCAGCGTGCTCTTGAGCGCAAGGTTGAACTGAAATCTGGTGGGTATTTGATTATCGACCAGACAGAAGCGATGACCACCATTGATATCAACACGGGCGCTTTTGTGGGGCACCGTAACCTTGATGACACCATCTTTAACACCAACATTGAAGCGACTCAGGCCGTTGCCCGGCAGTTACGTCTGCGCAACCTGGGTGGGATTATCATTATCGATTTTATCGACATGAGTAATGATGACCACCGGCGTCGGGTATTACACTCCCTGGAGCAGGCTCTGAGCAAAGATCGTGTTAAAACCAGTGTTAATGGTTTTTCTGCCCTTGGCCTGGTGGAAATGACCCGTAAGCGTACACGGGAAAGTGTGGAGCACGTTCTGTGCAGTGAATGCCCAACTTGCCATGGGCGTGGTACTGTAAAAACCGTCGAAACCGTCTGCTACGAGATTATGCGTGAAATTGTGCGCGTCCATCATGCTTATGATTCTGACCGTTTCCTGGTTTACGCTTCTCCGTCAGTTGCTGAAGCACTGAAGAGCGAAGAATCTCATGCACTGGCTGAGGTAGAAATTTTCGTAGGTAAACAAGTTAAAGTTCAGATAGAGCCGCTCTATAATCAGGAGCAGTTTGATGTGGTCATGATGTAGCACTGCCGCCAGCAGACAAGGAGAGAAATGTGAAGCGACTGCCGGGCATCTTGCTGCTCACCTTTGCTGCACTGGTTGTCGTTATTGCGCTACTGGTCAGTGGGCTGCGCCTTGCCTTGCCGCATCTGAATAGCTGGCGGGAACCCATTCTTGCTAAAGTTGAACAGGTTACCGGTATTCCTGTCGAAGCCAGTGAAATCCATGCTTCATGGCAGACATTTGGCCCAACCCTGGATATTCGTGACATCAATGTCCTCCTGAAAGACAGAGGCACCCTCACTATCAAGCGAGTCACGCTGGCGCTGGATATCTGGCAAAGCTTGTTACACACTCGCTGGCAATTCCGTGATCTTACTTTCTACCAATTAAACGCCGTGACCAATACGGCCATTTCCCATAACGGTGAAACGACAGATTTTGAGGTCAGCAAGCTCAATGATCTGTTTTTACGGCAATTTGACCACTTCGATTTGCGCGACAGCAACATCAGCTTTTTAACGCTTTCAGGCCAGCGAGCCAACTTACATATTCCTCATTTAACCTGGCTGAATGACAATAAACGTCACCGGGCCGAAGGTGAGATAAGCCTGTCCAGTTTTAACGGGCAACACGGGCTGGTGAATGTGCGCATGGATTTGCGTGACCAAAATGGCACCCTGAATTCCGGGAAAATCTGGATGCAGGCAGATGATGTCGATGTTAAGCCCTGGTTTGGTGAGTGGATGCAGGACAACGTTAAGTTGAATCGTGCACGCTTCAGCATGGCGACCTGGGTCAATATCAAAGACGGTGAACTGGAGAGCGCGGATATCTGGCTACAGCAAGGTGGCGCGGAATGGTCTGGTGACAAATTCCGGCATCAGCTTTCGGTACAAAATCTGCTTACCCATATCTCTAAGCTGGGCACCGGCTGGCAAGTGCAATTTCCGTTATCAGGTCTGAAACTGGATGAGCAGTCGTGGGCTCAGGGGAGTATGGTGCTTGCCTGGCTACCCGATGCTACAAAAAAAACGGCTACTCCAGCGTTTTCAGGGGGGGAACTACGCATTCGGGCGAACCAGTTGACTCCTGATTACCTGGCGCCGTTGCTCCCGCTGGCGGAAACATTTGCTCCCAAATTTGTCGATGTCTGGCGTACTCTGCACCCGGCAGGAAATATAGACTTACTGGCGCTGGATATTCCCTTAGATAAACCAGAAACATTGCGCATGCAGGCGCAGTGGCATGACCTTTCCTGGAACCAGTGGAAGCTATTGCCAGGTGCACAGCATGTTGGCGGCAATATTATGGGCAGCCTGAACAATGGCCGTCTTTTTATGAATATCCATGATGCCCGTATGCCATATGAGCATGTTTTCCGCGCACCACTGGAAATCGCACAAGGTGATGCCACTTTACGTTGGCAGAATGATGCTCAGGGTCTGCGGATTGACGGAAGTAATATCAATGTACAGGCCAATGGTGTTCAGGCTCATGGCGATTTCAGTTATCAGCACCCAGAAGGTGACCAGCCCTGGCTTAAAATACTGGCCGGGATCACGGCAACTGACGGGGGGCAGGCATGGCGCTATTTCCCGGAAAACCTGATGGGCAAACCGCTGGTGGATTATCTCAGTGGTGCGATTAAAGCCGGGAAAGCGCAAAATGCGACACTGGTTTACTCAGGAAACCCTCATTTCTTCCCATATCTGCATAATGAAGGTCAGTTCCAGGTTTTTGTTCCACTCAAAGACGCGACTTTTGCTTTCCAGCCAGACTGGCCTGCACTCCAGCATCTTGATATTGATCTCGATTTTCGTAATGACGGTTTGTGGATGAAGGCACCCAAAGCGATTTTGGGCGGGGTTACTGCCAGTAATCTGGACGCCGTGATTCCTGACTATGCTAAAGAAAAACTATTTATTGATGCTGATATCAAAGGACCGGGGGAATCTGTTGGACCCTATTTCAAACAAACGCCTCTGGCGGATACGCTTGGCACAACCCTTGATGAACTCAAACTGAAAGGAGATGTAAGCGCTCGCTTACATTTGGCTATACCTTTAGATGGTGAAATGACGACAGCGCAGGGAAATGTTTCTTTGCGTGATAACACGTTGTTGGTTGTTCCCCTTAACAGCACGTTGCATCACCTGAGCGGCGAGTTCAGCTTTAACAATGGCAATTTAACTAGTGGGCCGCTGCAGGCAACCTGGTTTAATCAGCCTCTTACCGTTGATTTCACAACACAAGAGCAGGAAAAAGCGTATCAGGTGGATATTAACCTGAATGGTAACTGGCAGGCTGCCAGTACTGGTGTATTGCCTGATGCTCTTAGCCAGAATTTAAAAGGTTCTTTCGGCTGGAAAGGGAATGTTGGGGTGACCTTACCTTATCGGGGGGATGCAACCTGGCAGGTAGACCTCACAGGTGACTTGAAAAATGTAAGTAGTCACTTACCTGTCCCGGCGGCTAAACCTGCTGGTGAGCCTTTGCCTTTGGTCATCAAAACGAAAGGTGACATGCACAGTTTTTCTCTGACCGGCAGCCTTGGGAAGAGCACGCACTTTAATAGCCACTGGTTACTCAATAAAAAACTGACACTGGATCGAGCTATTTGGGTGTCTGATTCGCGGAGTATTCCCCCGTTACCTGAAAACCAAATGGTGGAACTTAACCTTCCACCACTTGATGGTGCTCAATGGCTGGCTGTCTTACAAGCCGGGACGGCTGAAACAGTAAGCAACAGCGCGAGCTTCCCGGATGCTGTCACACTGAGAACACCTTCATTCCAGTTTGCAGGCCAGGCATGGAACAACCTCAATCTGGTGATGCATAAAGCTGCCGACAGCACAGTTGTTGACGTAACCGGGCGTGAAATTAATGGCAAATTAACCCGGCGTGAAAATACCCCATGGGATGTATCGCTGAACTACCTTTATTACAACCCGGTTTTATCTGAGCTCAAGGTTGATAAAACGGCTGAAAACACGTCGGCGGCGACCGGCAGTACAACTGATTTTAGCCAGTGGCCTGATTTGAATATGCGCTGCGCGGATTGTTGGCTGATGGGGCAAAAATATGGCCGTATTAACGCAGATTTAGCGATTAAGGGTAATACTCTTACGTTAACTCAGGGCCTTATTGATACGGGTTTTGCACGGTTGACGGCGAGTGGTGAGTGGGTTAACCAGCCGGGTAGTGAAAGGACATCGCTTAAAGGCGTCCTGAGCGGCAAGTCGATCGATAAGGCAACCGGCTTCTTTGGCGTTGGTACTCCGCTACAAGGGGCTTCTTTCAACACCGAATACGACCTGCACTGGCGCAATCTTCCCTGGCATCCTGATGTTGCCTCACTGAATGGGGTAATTAAAACCAAACTGGGTAAAGGCAAAATATCTGAACTGGAAACAGGGCATGCAGGCCAACTTCTGCGGCTGGTGAGTTTTGATGCCTTATTGCGCAAATTGCGCTTTGATTTCAGTGATACTTTTGGCAGTGGTTTTTATTTTGACTCCATCCGTAGCACTGCCTGGATTAAAGACGGTACGTTGCACACCGATGATACGCTGGTGGACGGGCTGGAAGCTGATATAGCAATGAAAGGTACTGTTGATTTGGTTAACCGGCAGTTGAACATTGAAGCTGCTGTGGCACCTGAAATTTCAGCAACTGTGGGGGTGGCTACGGCTTTTGCGGTGAACCCTATAGTTGGTGCGGCGGTGTTTGCCGCCAGTAAAGTTCTGGGGCCTTTGTGGAGTAAAATTGCCTTGTTGCGCTACCAAATCACGGGCCCGATAGATAAGCCGCGGATTAACGAAGTATTACGGCAACCTCGTAAAACCGCCACGCAATGATTTGACGTTAGCGATGAATTACCGCAAGCTCAATAGATAAAACATTTCACCACCCGTTGGGTGGTCAGCATAAGAGTAATAAGCACGATGAGTCTGAATCTGGTAACCGAGCAGTTATTGTCCGCGAATGGATTAAGTCATCAAGACTTGTTTTCTATCCTGGGTCAATTATCACAGCGTCGCCTTGATTACGGCGATCTCTACTTCCAGTCCAGCTATCACGAATCCTGGGTTCTGGAAGACCGTATTATTAAAGATGGTTCATGGAATATTGACCAGGGTGTCGGTATTCGTGCAATAAGCGGTGAAAAAACTGGGTTTGCTTATGCAGACCAGATTAGCCTTGAGGCCTTGCAACAAAGTGCCCGGGCCGCACGCAGCATTGTGCAGGAGCAAGGAGAAGGTCAAACCAAAGCGTTTAGCGCTGTAGCAACGCCCGCACGTTATATGCAGCTCGATCCACTGCAAGGTATGAGCCGTGAGGAAAAGCTGGATATTTTACGCCGTGTAGACAACGTGGCTCGTTCTGCCGATGCCCGCGTGAAAGAAGTGAATGCCAGCCTGACGGGTGTGTACGAGTTGATACTGGTTGCTGCCACGGATGGTACTTTGGCAGCCGATGTACGACCATTAGTCCGCTTATCAGTCAGTGTGCAGGTTGAAGAAGATGGCAAACGCGAGCGCGGCTCAAGTGGCGGTGGAGGCCGGTTTGATTATGCCTGGTTCCTTGAAGAAGAAGATGGCACAGTCAGGGCTGATTCCTGGGCGCACGAAGCCCTTCGTATGGCGCTGGTCAACTTGTCCGCGGTGGCTGCTCCAGCCGGTACACTGCCGGTTGTATTAGGCGCCGGTTGGCCGGGAGTATTGTTACATGAAGCCGTCGGGCATGGCCTGGAAGGTGATTTTAACCGTCGCGGGACTTCTGTATTCAGTGGCCAGATGGGCAAACTGGTGGCGTCTGAACTCTGCACAGTCGTTGATGACGGCACGCTGGCAAATCGTCGTGGTTCTGTTGCGATTGATGATGAAGGGGTGCCCGGGCAGTACAACGTACTGATTGAAAACGGCGTACTCAAAGGGTTTATGCAGGATAAAATGAACGCACGCCTGATGGATATGTCCCCGACAGGTAATGGCCGGCGTGAATCTTATGCGCACTTACCGATGCCGCGTATGACAAACACCTATATGCTGGCAGGCAAGTCTACACCAGAAGACATTATTGCATCCGTTGAATATGGCCTGTATGCCCCGAACTTTGGCGGTGGTCAGGTTGATATTACCTCCGGGAAATTCGTTTTCTCCACTTCAGAAGCCTATTTAATTGAAAAAGGGAAAGTAACGAAACCGGTGAAGGGGGCAACGCTTATTGGTTCTGGTATCGAAACGATGCAGCAGATCTCAATGGTGGGTAACGATCTCCGTTTGGATAACGGCGTCGGCGTCTGTGGTAAAGAAGGGCAGAGTGTTCCTGTCGGAGTGGGGCAACCGACACTTAAAGTGGATAACCTCACTGTTGGCGGAACGGCCTGATAACAGGAACAGTACAACATACGGGTTACATACCAGGCCGCCATTTTCATGGCGGCTTATTTTTTACCCCTGATTACTATGCCGACCATGCATTTCCTGGTAAGTCTCTGCAACGTTCACAAAGTATTCCATCAGCCAGTTAATACAGACTTGCACTTTCAGCGGTAATTTATCTTTTTGAGTATACAGCGCATAGACTGGGCGAGGATCAGACTGGTAGCGAGGCAGTAATATTTCCAGGTCTCCCCGTTTTATTTCATCCAGTACCCACATCAGTGGCACATAGGCAATCCCTGCACCTTCACTTAACCAGCGAGATAATGTCATAGGATCATTAGTAACAAACCGCCCCTGGGGGGTCATCCGCGTGGTTATCCCCTCTGGAGCAATCAACTCAAATTCATTATCCGGGCGAACGCTGTACTCCAGCCACGAGTGGTTACTCAGGTCGGCGGGTTTTTCCGGTATACCGTACTGGTTAAGATACTTTTTCGCGGCACAGATAACCATTGGCATGGCACCCAGGCGCCGGGAAAACAGGCTGGAATCACTCAGCGCACCAACACGAATAACTACATCCAGCCCATCGGCAATCAGGTCTGGTGCCGGAATACCTGTCACCAGGTTAACAGACAACCCGGGGTATTCTTTCAGCATGTTGGCTGTCATGACGGCCAGAATATTGTGCGCCATGGTTGAGGAGCAGCCAATGCGCAGTGTCCCTATCGGCGTGTTGTTAAACGCGTAAAGTTGTTCGTGTACTTCCCGCGCTTCGTGCAACATGCGCCGGCAGCCCTGATAATAAATTTTCCCCGCTTCAGTCAGGCCCAGGCTACGAGTGCTGCGATTAAGTAGTTTTACCTGAAGTTCATTTTCCAGTTTTGCAATAGTCTGGCTGATTGACGAGACACTCATTTGCAATTGCCTTGCCGCGGCGGTGAAACTCCCCAGTTCAACTACTTTGGCAAAGACTGACATCCGTTTAAGTCGTTCCATTATTCACTCTGGCTTAAAAGTGATTTAGATCACAGATTATAGATAACAGCATAACAGTTACGCTAATATATTATTATTAGATTGAGCACTGCGTAGTTCCTGCCTGCAAAATTCTTCGTTTGATGTGGCTACGGTGTGTTAACAAAATTAATGGTATCGCCTGCTCCGTTCATATCAGGACAAAAATGACTCTATTTCCGGTTATTGTAGTATTCGGCCTTTCGTTTCCGCCGATTTTTTTCGAGTTGCTATTATCGCTGGCACTATTTTGGGGGCTGCGTAGAGTACTGGTTCCCACTGGTATCTATGATTTTGTCTGGCACCCTGCATTGTTCAATACAGCTTTGTATTGTTGTCTGTTCTGGTTAATAACCCGCCTGTTTGTTTGAGGTAGAAGTGAAAACACTAACAAAAAATCTGACCCGCACGGCAATCACCGTGGTGTTGGTTATTCTGGCCTTTATTGCTGTATTCCGAGTTTGGTCGTTTTATACCGAGTCGCCCTGGACAAGAGATGCCCGCTTTAGTGCCGATATTGTGGCTATTGCACCGGATGTTTCCGGTTTGATTGAGCACGTTGATGTTCATGATAACCAGTTGGTGAAAAAGGGGCAGGTACTGTTCGTGATTGATCAGCCGCGTTACAAAGAGGCTCTGGCAGAAGCAGAGGCGGATGTTGCGTACTACCAGGCTCAGGTAGAAGAGAAACGTCGTGAAGCCATTCGCCGTAACCGCCTGGGGGTTGGTGCAGTGGCAAAAGAACAAATCGATCAGGCGAACAATAGCCTGCAGACAATGGAACACCAACTGGCAAAAGCCCGGGCAACTCGAGATGTGGCAAAACTAGACCTTGCGCGAACTGTTGTTTATGCCCCAGCAGATGGCTGGGTAACCAACCTTAATGTTTATGCCGGTGAGTTTATTACTCGTGGTTCAACATCCGTAGCGCTGGTGAAAGAAAATTCTTTCTATGTAGTGGCTTACATGGAAGAAACTAAGCTGGATGGCGTGCGGCCCGGGTACCGTGTCGAAATTACGCCTCTGGGGAGTAATAAGGTTTTACATGGTTCGGTAAATAGTATTGCCGCCGGGGTGACAAACGCCAGCAGCAGCCAGGATACGAAAGGCATGGCGAGCGTTGACTCAAACCTTGAATGGGTACGTCTGGCGCAACGGGTTCCGGTGCGTATTCACCTGGATAAGCAGTATGGCAACTTGTTCCCGGCAGGCACAACGGCAACGGTTGTTGTTACCGGAAAGCATGACCGGAATACTGAGAACATGTCTTTTATCAGTAAGTTTTTCCGCCGTTTTCGTGAGTTTGGTTAATTATCATGGGCTTTTTCTCCATCTCTCAGATTCATTTGCGCTTTGCTATCAAGCTGGCTACAGCCATTGTGCTGGCGCTGTTTGTGGGGTTTCATTTTCAGCTTGAGACCCCTCGCTGGGCTGTACTGACCGCTGCCATTGTTGCTGCGGGCCCGGCTTTTGCTGCAGGTGGAGAGCCTTACTCCGGGGCTATTCGCTACCGGGGAATGTTACGTATTATTGGGACATTCATTGGTTGTTTTGCCGCACTGGCCATTATCATTTTATTGATTCGGGCCCCGTTACTTATGCTGATAGTCTGCTGCATATGGGCGGGTTTTTGTACCTGGGTTTCTTCTCTGGTTCGGGTCGAAAACTCATATGCATGGGGGCTTTCCGGTTATACAGCGCTGATCATTGTAATTACCATACAGAAAGCCCCGCTGCTGACTCCGCAGTTTGCTGTAGAACGCTGCAGTGAAATCGTCATTGGGATAATGTGCGCTATTGTTGCTGACCTGCTGTTTTCACCGCGCTCAATTAAACAAGAAATTGATAAAGAGCTGGAAGAGATAGTCGTTGACCATTACCGGTTGATGCAACTGTGCATTGCGCACAGTTCTCGCGAAGATGTTGATAAAGCCTGGAGTAATTTGCTGCGACGCACGAATGCACTAAACGGGATGAGAAGTAATTTAAAATTGGAATCCTCCCGTTGGGATAAAGCGACTCGCCGTTTGAATGTTATCCACTCCTTGTCGCTGACCATGATAACTCAGGCTGCTGAAACCTTTTTGATTCAGAATACCCGCCCAGAAGCCGTACCCTCGGAGTTCCATTACTTGTTCGAACTGCCGGTTGAATCGGCCGCTGATGTTCACCGGCGGTTGAAACTGATGCGCCGGGTTATTTCAATCAGTGGTGATGATACACCCGTTACGATTTATACCTGGGTGGGCTCCGCAACTCGTTTTTTGCTGTTAAAACGTGGTGTTAACGCGAATACTAAAATCAGTGCCGTTGAAGAAGAGGTTCTCAATGGGGAGCCGGTTGTTAAGCCGGTATCAGCGGAACGCCATCATGCGATGATTAACTTCTGGCGCACGTCGGTGTCCTGTATTTTGGGTACACTGTTCTGGTTGTGGACGGGCTGGACATCAGGTAGTGGTGCGATGGTGATGATAGCCGTTGTCACTTCACTGGCGATGCGTCTGCCTAACCCACGTATGGTGTGTCTTGATTTTGTATACGGCATGCTGATGGCATTGCCACTTGGCGCACTCTATTTCCTGTTTATTATCCCCGCAACACAGCAAAGCATGCTTTTGCTGTGCCTGAGTCTGGCTATTCTTGGTTTTTTCATTGGGGTTCAGGTGCAAAAACGCCAGTTGGGTTCAATGGCGACGCTTGCCGGTACTATCAACATTATTGTGTTGGATAACCCCATGAAGTTTGATTTCAATTTTTTCCTGGACAATGCATTGGGGCAGCTGGTGGGCGTGGTGCTGGCTATGATCGTAATTTCTGTCATTCGGGATAATTCGCGCGAACAAACCGGGCAGAATATTTTGAACCAGCTTATGTCAGCCGCTGTATCTTCACTCACCACAAATGTGGTGCGCCGTAAGGAAAATCATTTACCAGCACTGTACCAACAATTGTTCCTGCTGTTGAATAAGTTTCCGGGAGATATTGCGCGCTTTCGGCTGGCGCTTAACCTGATTATTGCCCATCAGCGCCTGCGCGATGCCCCGGTTCCCGTAAATGATGAGTTGTCGGCTTTTCACCGGCAATTACGGCGCACAGCAGACCGTATTACGTCGTCATCCAATAATTTCCGGCGGCGTGAATACTTTCAGCGTTTGTTGCACGAGTTAGTTATTTACCAGCAAAAACTGGAGCAGTGGGATGCACCGCTTAGTGTTACCGAGCCAGTACGTCGACTTACAGAAATGCTGAACAAGTACCAGCACGCACTAACAGAAAGTCACTCATGATCGCAAAAAAGAAACCGGCATTATGCCGGTTTCTTTTATCAATCACGCCAGGATGGGGCTGTCAGTTCCCTGACAGTTACAATCTATTTGTATAACTCCGCCGTTGCATGCCAACTGTCGCCTGAACGCGCTTCAATAATATGGTAAGCGGAAGCGCCTTGTTCAGTGGCTTTCTTATTCAGCATCTGGTTCATATCCATTGGTGAACTGGCAACGCCGTCGACACTGATTGTACCGATTGGCTGGCGTGATTCTGCCTGCTCATCATTGATTTGCGTTGCGGCAAAAGCGCCAAACGACAACATGGAAAGCAGACTGGCTGTAGTAAGAGTTTTTGTCATGTTCATATCAGGTACCTCTGTTATCTTTTTTGTGTTGCTCATTATTCGTGAGCAGCGTCACAAAAAACAGTATAGTCTGCCTCTACAAAAAAGATAACAGGCTAATTATTTCATAATGAATATTTATTGTATAAGAAAATCTTTTTAGATCATTAATTCATAAAAACGTGTTTTTAATCAGGTTTTGTTTTTTAAATATAATAAAAATCAACTGGATATGAATATTTGATTATTGATGCGGTTTAATGCATGGGAATTGTCTGGTGGACAAGCCATAAACGGCAAAAGAGCGGAAAAGAAGGCCATGGCAGGAAGAAGCTGAGTGGGTTTACGTGTCTCAGGAATGGAGCCCTGGGGGCGCAAACCCATACAGTGGGATTCAGAGTTCTTGTTCGAAGAGCATCAGAATCGCGTCGTAGAGCTCTTTCACTGTGAAGTTACTGGCTGGCGTCGTGAAAATCGTGTCGTCACCAGCAATGGTGCCCAAAATCCCTTCAGCTTTACCAAGAGAATCAAGCAGGCGGGCAATTAACTGAGCTGCACCGGGGCTCGTGTGAATCACTACCACGGCATCGTTGTAGTCGATATCCAGTACCAGATTTTTGAGTGGACTGGACGTTGTCGGTACCCCAAGTTCTGCTGGTAAACAGTAGACCATTTCCATTTTTGCATTACGTGTTCGTACAGCGCCGAACTTGGTCAGCATACGGGAAACTTTCGACTGGTTGATGTTTTCAAAGCCTTGCTCCTGGAGAGCCTGAACGATCTCTCCCTGAGAGCTAAATTTCTCTTCTTTGAGAAGCGCCTTAAAAGCTTTTACTAATTCTTCTTGTTTAGCAGAGGCTCGCATAATTTACCTTCATTCAGGCCAATAAGTGGCATCATTATGCAATTAACTGAATTTTTATGCAAATGTATCCCGGCAACTGAATTAAATTGATGAAAGCCGCGGATTCTATCAAAAAATGTTATCCAGAAATATACCTGCATCACGTCTTAAATATGCGCTATAAGGTAAAGTAAATGTTATCAAAATGATGTTGTTTTGATTCATTCAGCAAGTTAAGAAAACCAGTATTGGAGTGCCTGTTTAGGAAGTGACTTACTGTCCACCCCGGAAAAGTATACGGAGTAAACAAAACACCGTAATACTTAGTAAACTGGCGGCGTGAAGATTGTATTTACTTCATCTCTGGATTATGGTCGCAACCCCTATGGAGTTAAGGCACTTATTGCTAACCATAATAAGGAGTTTAGGATGAAAGTTGCAGTCCTCGGCGCGGCAGGTGGTATCGGCCAGGCGCTAGCCCTTCTGCTTAAGACCCAACTGCCTTCTGGTTCAGAGCTGACTTTGTATGATATTGCTCCGGTAACCCCGGGGGTGGCAGTTGATTTAAGCCATATTCCTACCGATGTGAAAATCACAGGTTTTGCTGGTGAGGATGCAACGCCCGCTCTGGAAGGCGCTGATATTGTATTAATTTCCGCGGGTGTTGCCCGGAAACCTGGCATGGATCGTTCCGATCTGTTCAATGTGAATGCCGGGATTGTGAAGAACTTAGTGCAGCAAATAGCGAAAACATGCCCAACCGCATGTATTGGCGTTATTACTAACCCGGTTAACACTACAGTTGCGATTGCGGCTGAAGTGCTTAAGAAAGCGGGTGTTTATAACAAAGATAAGCTGTTTGGTGTCAGTACACTGGATATTATTCGTTCCAATACATTTGTTGCTGAGCTCAAGGGTAAAAGCGCAACGGATGTGAATGTTCCTGTTATTGGTGGTCATTCTGGTGTCACCATTCTTCCGTTACTTTCTCATGTTCCAGGTGTCAGCTTTACGGATGATGAAGTTTCGGCACTGACAACTCGCATCCAGAATGCGGGGACTGAGGTGGTTGAAGCCAAGGCAGGTGGCGGTTCAGCAACTCTCTCTATGGGCCTTGCTGCTGCACGTTTCTGCCTGTCACTGGTACGGGCAATGGAAGGTGAAGCCGGTGTTGTTGAATGTGCCTACGTAGAAGGTGATGGCGAATATGCTCGTTTCTTTGCTCAGCCACTGTTGCTTGGCAAAAATGGCATTGTAGAGCGCCAGTCCCCTGGGGTTTTAAGTGCGTTTGAAAAACAAGCGCTGGAAGGGTTAATTGACACGCTGAAGAAAGATATTGAGCTGGGCGTGGATTTTGTAAACCGCTAACATAACCACATGGGCCGTCTCCCGGCCCATGTTTGTTTTTTATCAGTTTGTTGCCGGGTATTCCTGGACTGTCACCATCAACGTCATTTTCTGTTCACCACGCATAATTTCAACCGGGATGACTGAACCTGGGCGGATTTCAGCCACCTGATCCATGGCCTCCAGAGCAGAAAGCGCAGGCTTATGGTTTACCGATAAAATCACATCGTTGATTTGGATACCTGCTTTTGCCGCAGGCCCGTCTGGCGCCACGTCACTCACGACAATACCTTGTATCTGGTCCAGACCGGATGTTGCAGCTGTATGCATGGGCATCACTTCTCGACCGGTGATACCTATATAGCCACGAATTACCCGCCCATCACGAATCAGCTTATCCATGATGCGGGTTGCAAGGCGAGTAGGGATGGCAAACCCCAGGCCCTCAGGTGTCTCGCCGTCATTACTTTTATCGAATGAGAGCGTATTGATCCCCATCAGCTCACCCAGTGAATTAACCAGTGCGCCCCCCGAGTTACCATGGTTAATCGATGCATCGGTTTGCAGAAAATTTTGCCTGCCACTCGGGTTAAGACCAATTCGCCCGGTCGCACTAATGATACCCTGAGTAATGGTCTGCCCCAGGTTATAAGGGTTGCCAATCGCCAGCACAACATCGCCAATATGTGGCACTCTGTGTGGGTTAATGGGAATAACAGGCAGATTTGTGGCGTTAATTTTTAGTACAGCCAAATCAGTCAGGCTGTCAGACCCAACTAATAATGCCTCGAAGACCCTGCCATCCTGCAAGGCAACGATGATTTGGTCTGCATTATTAATAACGTGCTTATTGGTAAGGATATACCCTCTGGCATCCATTATGACCCCGGAACCGAGGGTGCGGATTTCCAACTGGTTATGGGTACTACCATTACTACTGCGGTTGTAAACGTTAACCACAGCCGGTGCTGCCCGGCGTACAGCCTGGTTATAACTAACCGGTGATTCATCTGCACTGGTGAACTTACTCACCGATGCAGGCACCATTGTGCGCAGCGAAGGCACAGCGAGCACCAGAATGCCACCGACAAATAAACCAATTAGTGCTGACCGCAATAGCTTCAGAATCATGGATGTATATTGTGATTAATGGAGTAAACAGGAAGGGAGCATACCATGAGTTTACCAGCCACCGCATTGCGGAGGCTGGTAATTATGTTACTTAGCGCAAAAGCAGATAAAGATTGGTATCACCACGTAAGATATTCAACGCAATAACCGATGGTTTATTTTCCATTATCTTGCGCATTTCAGCGATGGAATGAACACGTTCACGGTTAACACCGACGATTAAATCATCTTTATTCAGCCCGGCTCTTGCAGCTGCACTACCTTTATCTACCGCATCAATATGTACACCCTTGGTTCCGTCTTTCAACTGACCATCACTGAGTGTTGCACCCTGTAGTGCGGGTGATATTAGTTCAGCACTGGCAGAAGATGCGGTGCTCTTATCGAGAACGACCTCGACTGAAAGTGCTTTACCAGCACGCAGCAGCCCCAGTTTTACTTTGGTTCCGGGCTCAGTTGTAGCAATTTTTGCCCGCAGTTCAGCAAAACTGTTGAGCGGTTTACCATTCAGGCTGGTTATCACGTCGCCTGCTTTGATTCCCGCTTTGGCTGAACCAGAACCTGGTAGTACTTCGTTTACGAACGCACCCCGCTGGATGTTCAGATTGAAGGCTTTAGCCAGATCTCCATTCAGCTCCGTACCACGAATCCCCAGTAACCCACGCTGAATTTCCCCGGAGTGAATAAGCTGGGTTGCCAGCGTGATAGCCATATTGCCCGGAATAGCGAAACCAATACCGATACTGCCGCCACCCGGAGCAAGGATTGCCGTGTTAATCCCTATCAGTTCACCCTTCAGGTTAAGCAGTGCACCACCCGAGTTACCGCGGTTAATTGAAGCATCTGTTTGAATGAAGTTTTCCAGCCCTTCAATATTCAGCCCACTGCGCCCCAGTGCGGAAATAATGCCGGAGGTCACTGTTTGCCCCAGACCGAAAGGGTTACCCACGGCAACGGCGAAATCCCCCACTTGCAACGCGTCGGAATCAGCAATTTTAATTTGAGTGAGCTTTTCGGGATGCTGAATTTGCACAACGGCGATATCACTCTGCGAATCGCTGCCAATCAGTTTGGCATCGAACGTACGGCCATCGTTTAACTGGACACTGATTTTATCTGCATGCTCAATAACGTGGTTATTGGTAAGAACATAACCTTTTGCTGCATCGATAATCACACCGGAGCCTAAACCTTCAAATGGCTGGGCTTGTGGGTCTGAACCGTCATCACCAAAGAATTTTTTCAGTTCATCAGGAATTTGTTGGCTCTCTACGGCGCTGCCTTCCACCTGAATGCTGACAACAGCCGGAAGCACTTTTTCAAGCATTGGTGCAAGGCTTGGAATGGCAGGTTGCCCAGGAACCTGTGAAGGCAGGGCGGCCAGTGAAGCTGCAGGAACAGACAATCCGATGCCAAGCGCTAATGCGACAGCACAAAAAAGTGGAGTTGTTTTTTTCATTAATACAGGCTCCCATTGACTTGCTTGAAAACAGCTATCCTGAGTGGATTGATAGTATTGAATATACCAGGAATGAACAACTTGTATAACGTGTAGCCGCAACCACGCAAAAAAATAGGGTGCCGAAGCACCCTGTCGTTTACCAGGCGTTAGCTGCGTTTTACTTTTTCGTTGCGCAGAAGCCCGGATGCGCCTTCAGAGTAATCTCGCGGTATTTGCACCGGCGCCTGGTCGTTGTTGGCTTCTGAATCTTCCAGCCGATTGCGGAACGGGTTAGTTTCATCGCTCATTTCTGGTAACAGGCTGGAAGAGCTTTTCGCCATATGCTGGTACAGCTGGCGGTAATCACGCGCCATGTTATCCAGTAATTCGGCACTTTGGGCAAAATGGCTTACCAGCTCTTCCCGGTATTCTTCCAGTTCTGCTTTATTTTTCTCCAGCTCATACTGTAATGCCTGCTGCTGGCGAAGCTTACGGTTGCCAAAACGCATCGCGACGGCGCCAATAATGATACCGACGACTAACCCAATTAGCGCGTATTCCCAGGTCATGAACATCTCCCATTTATTGTTTGGTCGTAGGGTTAACTGCGAGGCTTACCTTCTGTTATGTCCGTGCCATCGCTTTATAACTGCCACTATAACCGTTAATTCATGAGAAGTGGAATCCTGCTGGTGTATCGCGTAGTGTAGAACGGCCTTTTTTTAGACAAAAGAGTAATGGCAACTCGTTAATTAGATTGCTAAGGAAGTAAGAATAACACCATGCAAACCCTCTCTCCGGCATCGCGGTATGAATTGGCGCTTCGCGATGGGCAGTTTCAGCCTGACAATGTTCAGCGCGATGCAATTACGCGTCTGGACGCTATTTACCAGGCATTGATCGCACGGCAGGCGGCTCCTCATGCTGAGCCAAAAGGCCTGACAGGAAAGATTTCCCGCTGGTTTAATCGCCAGCCAGACACCCCACAGCCTGTAACAGGCCTTTATATGTGGGGTGGCGTAGGGCGTGGGAAAACCTGGCTTATGGATATGTTTTTCCAGAGTATTCCGGGTGAAAGAAAGCTGCGGCTGCATTTTCACCGTTTTATGCTGCGTGTCCATGAAGAACTAACCCGGTTGCAGGGGCACAGCGATCCGCTGGAAATTGTGGCCGACAGCTTCAAAGCCCAGGCAGACCTGCTTTGCTTTGATGAATTCTTTGTTTCTGATATTACCGATGCGATGCTGCTGGGCGGGTTGATGCAGGCTCTGTTTTCCCGGGGGATTACGCTGGTGGCAACGTCGAATATTCCGCCAGAGAATCTGTATCACAATGGATTACAGCGCTCGCGGTTTTTGCCTGCCATTGCTGCAATTCAGGCTCACTGCGATGTGATGAATGTGGATGCCGGAGTGGATTACCGCCTGCGTGCGTTAACACAGGCACATTTATGGCTTTCGCCTTGTAATGCAGCTAACCAGGAGCGCATGGGGCAATTATTTCAAACGCTTTCAGGTTCACCATGGCACGATGGGCAGGGTGAAGTACTGGAAGTAAACCATCGTTCACTGGCGACGCTTGGCAGTGCTAATCAGACGCTGGCTGTGACGTTTGATACGTTGTGTGTGGACGCACGCAGCCAGCATGACTACATCGCGCTGTCACACCTGTTTCATACCGTGATGCTGTACAACGTACCCGTTATGGACACGCGTGTTGAGAATGCCGCCCGGCGTTTTATTGCACTGGTGGACGAATTTTATGAACGCCAGGTGAAGCTGGTGGTTCTTGCGCAAGTGCCTTTGTTCGAGATTTATCAGGGCGAACACCTGAAGTTTGAATTCCAGCGTTGCCTGTCCCGGTTACAGGAAATGCAAAGTGAAGCTTATTTGCAGGCACCGCACCGGCCATGACCCTTGCGCACTGCTGCTGAAAATCAGAAAAAAGGGTCGATCTTTACTAGTGACTTCTCTATAATCTTGCGACCCCACGTTACAACAAAGTTTTTTTCCCGAAACTTTAGAGTGCCGGTGAAAACTATCCGAGGGGGTAGGTTTACTGGACAATGTCGTGTGAACCTCAACTGATTTTAAGCGTTTGGGTGTTCACCAACGTGTAACTATTTATTGGGTAAGCTTTTAATGAAAACTTTTACAGCTAAACCAGAAACCGTAAAACGCGACTGGTATGTTGTCGACGCGACCGGTAAAACCCTGGGCCGTCTGGCTACCGAACTGGCTCGTCGCCTGCGCGGTAAGCATAAAGCGGAATACACTCCGCACGTTGATACTGGTGATTACATCATCGTTCTGAATGCAGATAAAGTTGCTGTTACCGGCAACAAGCGTTCTGACAAAATGTACTACCACCACACCGGCCACATCGGTGGTATCAAAGAAGCGACCTTCGAAGAAATGATTGCCCGCCGTCCTGAGCGTGTGATTGAAATCGCGGTTAAAGGCATGTTGCCGAAAGGCCCGTTGGGCCGTGCTATGTACCGTAAACTGAAAGTTTACGCAGGTAACGAGCACAACCACGCGGCGCAGCAACCGCAAGTTCTGGACATTTAATCGGGATATCAGGCAATGGCTGAAAATCAATACTACGGCACTGGTCGCCGCAAAAGCTCCGCCGCTCGTGTGTTTATCAAACCGGGCAACGGTAAAATCGTTATCAACCAACGTTCTCTGGAACAGTACTTTGGCCGTGAAACTGCCCGCATGGTAGTTCGTCAGCCGCTGGAACTGGTCGACATGGTTGAGAAACTGGATCTGTACATCACCGTTAAAGGTGGTGGTATCTCCGGTCAGGCAGGTGCAATCCGTCACGGTATCACCCGCGCTCTGATGGAGTACGATGAGTCTCTGCGCTCTGAACTGCGTAAAGCTGGCTTCGTCACTCGTGATGCTCGTCAGGTTGAACGTAAAAAAGTTGGTCTGCGCAAAGCACGTCGTCGTCCGCAGTTCTCCAAACGTTAATTGCTCTCTGCTCAGCAGATTGCATTGGCGAAAAAACCCGGCCTGGCCGGGTTTTTTTATATCTGTACAATGCTGTAGTTACCTGCCTGGCAAGTGTGTTTTTCTGTTAATTCCCACAGCCCTTCACCACAAGTACAACAAAATCTGGTAAACTATCATCCAATTTTATGCCCCAAAGCTGGTATCTGTTTATGTTTTAGCCGGATTGCCTGGTGCAAGTGACTACAACAACAGACTCAGGGCGCCCATAATCTGGCTGGCCGCTCCGCTGTAGCGGTTAGTGGCAGTAATTTTCTGAATATACTTGGAGGTTTTCATGGCTGTCGCTGCCAACAAACGTTCGGTGATGACGCTGTTTTCCGGTCCTACTGACATCTATAGCCATCAGGTGCGTATTGTCCTGGCGGAAAAAGGTGTAAGTTTCGAAATCGAGAATGTGGAAACGGATGATCTGCCTCAGGATCTGATTGACCTCAACCCGAATCAAAGTGTTCCTACTCTGGTTGATCGTGAACTGACGCTGTGGGAATCCCGTATCATCATGGAATATCTGGATGAGCGTTTCCCGCACCCACCGCTAATGCCGGTTTACCCGGTTGCACGTGGCGAAAGCCGCCTGTATATGCACCGTATTGAAAAGGACTGGTATAGCCTGATGAACATCATCATGGCTGGCACCGGGGACGTAGAAACTGCACGTAAACAGTTGCGTGAAGAGTTAATGGCTATTGCACCTGTGTTTGGTCAGAAGCCTTACTTCCTGAGCGATGAGTTCAGCCTGGTCGATTGCTATTTAGCTCCGCTGCTGTGGCGTTTGCCACTGATGGGCATTGAGATTGCCGGTGCTGGTGCTAAAGAACTGAAAGGTTATATGACCCGTGTCTTTGAGCGCGATGCATTCCTGGCTTCTTTGACGGAAGCAGAGCGTGAAATTCGCCTGCACACCCGGGGCTAATACCAATGGAAATGTCTCAGTTGTCACCTCGCCGTCCATATCTGCTGCGTGCTTTTTATGACTGGTTGCTGGATAACCAGTTGACGCCGCACCTGGTAGTAGATGTGACGCTGCCGGGTGTGAACGTACCCATGGAATATGCCCGGGACGGACAAATCGTGCTTAATATTGCGCCTCGTGCTGTCGGTAACCTGGAGTTAGGGAACGATGAGGTGCAGTTTAATGCCCGTTTTGGTGGCATTCCTCGTACGGTTTCCGTACCTATGTCTGCTGTTTTGGCCATCTATGCCCGGGAAAATGGCGCAGGCACGATGTTTGAGCCTGAACCTGCCTACGAGCAGGATGACGAAAACGCCGCACAGGTTGCAGAGTCTGAGGGTGAATCACCCGATAACACCATGATGTCAGTGATTGATGGCGATAAACCTGATACCCCGGCAGAAAGTGATAACCCGGACAACGATCCACCACCACCACGAGGTGGCCGCCCGGCATTACGGGTTGTGAAGTAACCATACTGATTGGTTAATAGTGAAAACCGGGGACGTTACCCCGGTTTTTTTACGCCTGTCGTTCCCTGCCCACCAACGTAAAAAAAGCCAGTCAGCGTGGACTGACTGGCTTTGACGGATGAGCTAATGCTCATTTGTTGCCGTGTTCGTTACACTTCCAGGAAGTTCATAATGCCATCTGCGGCTTTACGGCCTTCTGCAATCGCAGTAACAACCAGGTCGGAACCCCGCACAGCATCACCGCCGGCAAAGATTTTCGGGTTGGTTGTTTGGTAAGGGTTATCCGTGTGTTCTGGTGCCAGAATGCGCCCCTGGTTATCCAGTTCTACGCTGTGTTTTTCCAGCCATTCCATACGGTGCGGGCGGAAACCAAATGCCATGATGACGGCATCAGCCGGAACCACATGTTCAGAGCCTGCGACGATTTCAGCACGACGGCGCCCTTTGGCATCCGGCTCACCCATTTCTGTGCGCGCCATTTTCACGCCGCTTACTTTGCCGTTGCCATTGACTTCAATACCTAATGGCTGAACATTGAACTGGAATTCAACACCTTCTTCACGCGCATTTTTAACTTCGCGTTTGGAACCTGGCATGTTTTCTTCATCGCGGCGATAAGCACAGGTAACATGTGTGGCACTCTGGCGAACAGAGGTACGTACACAGTCCATTGCAGTGTCCCCACCACCAAGAACCACTACACGCTTACTTTGCAGGTTAACGTAAGGCTGTTCCGCGTCTTCCTCAAAGCCCATCAGTTTACGTGTGTTGGCTATCAGGAATGGCAGTGCATCAAACACACCTGTGGCATCCTCATTTTCGAGCCCGCCACGCATAGACTGATAAGTCCCGACACCCAGGAATACCGCATCATACTCGTTCAGCAAATCGTCCATCTGGATATCTTTGCCTACTTCTGTATTCAGACGGAACTCCACACCCATACCGGTAAAGATTTCCCGGCGAGTGCTCATAACTTCTTTGCCCAGTTTGAATGCCGGGATACCAAAAGTGAGCAACCCACCAATTTCTGGATGGCGGTCAAAGACAACTGCTTTCACGCCATTACGTGTCAGGACATCGGCGCATGCCAGGCCAGCAGGGCCGGCACCAATGATAGCAACTCGCTTACCAGTGGGTTTAACACCACTCATATCTGGCCGCCACCCCATTTCGATGGCTTTATCATTGATATAGCGTTCAATATTACCGATGGTGACAGCACCAAACTCATCATTCAGCGTGCAGGAACCTTCACACAGGCGATCCTGCGGGCAAACGCGACCACATACCTCCGGGAGGCTGTTGGTCTGGTGCGACAACTCAGCTGCTTCAACAATACGCCCTTCATTGGCAAGCTTCAGCCAGTTTGGAATGTAGTTATGTACCGGGCATTTCCATTCGCAGTAAGGGTTGCCGCAGGACAGGCAGCGGTCTGCCTGTGCTTTAGCCTGGCCTTCTGAGAAGGTTTCATAAATTTCTACAAACTCAATTTTTCGAATCTTGAGCGGTTTTTTCGGCGGATCAACGCGCTGCAGGTCGATAAATTGATAAACGTTTTGACTCATTGTATGACCTCTTACTGCGCCTGCACCCGCAGCTCAGCTGCGGAACGACTACGGTGACCCAATAATGCTTTTACATCACTGGATTTCGGTTTAACCAGAGCAAATTTCGCTGACCATACCGGCCAGTTCGCCAGAATCTCTTCACCGCGATGAGAGCCGGTAAACTGAACATGCTCAGTAATCATGCCACGCAGGTGTTCCTCGTGAATGGCAAGCTCATCAACATTCAGGACTTCAACCAGTTCAGGGTTAACGCGTTTACGGAACTCGCCGTCTTCATCAAGAACATACGCGAAACCCCCTGTCATACCGGCACCAAAGTTCACACCTGTCTTACCGAGAATGCAGACGATACCGCCAGTCATATATTCACAGCCATTATCACCAATGCCTTCTACAACAGTGATGGCACCAGAGTTACGGACTGCAAAACGTTCACCGGCACGCCCGGCAGCATACAACCGGCCACCGGTTGCACCATACAGGCATGTGTTACCGATAATGCTGGCTTCATGGCTGCGGTATGCTGAACCCACAGGTGGGCGAATTGCAATTAAGCCGCCAGCCATACCTTTACCTACATAGTCGTTTGCGTCACCCGTCAGGTGCAGTTCAACGCCACCGGCATTCCATACACCGAAGCTCTGGCCTGCTGTGCCGGTAAAATGCGCCACGATAGGGTCTGCCGCCAGGCCCTGATCACCATGATGGCTGGCAATATGGCCAGACAAAGACGCACCAACAGAACGGTCAGTATTGCGAATATCGAACCAGAAAGTTTTGCTCTGTTTATTTTCGACATAAGGCATCGCCTGGTTAAGCAACTGGGCGTTTAACTCGCCTTTATCGAACGGCGGGTTCTGCTCTGTGCAATACAGCGCTTTTCCTGGCAATGGTTCAGCTGTTTCCAGCAGGCGCGATAAATCCAGTTTTTGCTGTTTGGCAGTAAACCCATCCAGTACGCCGAGTAAGTCTGTACGGCCAATCAAATCGACCAGACGTGTTACACCCAGAGAAGCCATAATTTCACGGGTTTCGCGGGCGATAAACTCGAAGTAATTGGTCGCTTTCCACGGTAAACCATGGTAGTGATTACGGCGCAGTTTCTCATCCTGAGTCGCAACACCGGTCGCACAGTTGTTCAGGTGGCAAATACGCAGGTATTTACAACCCAGGGCAACCATAGGACCCGTACCGAAACCAAAGCTTTCCGCACCCAGAATCGCGGCTTTAACGATATCGACGCCTGTTTTTAATCCGCCGTCAACCTGCAGACGAATTTTGTGGCGCAAACCATTCGCGACCAACGCCTGCTGGGTTTCCACCAGGCCTAATTCCCATGGGCAGCCAGCGTATTTCACTGAGGAAAGCGGGCTTGCGCCAGTACCACCGTCGTAACCGGCAATGGTAATCAGGTCTGCATAGGCTTTTGCTACCCCGGTGGCAATAGTACCCACACCAGGTTCCGATACCAGCTTGACGGAAATCATCGCTTTAGGATTGACCTGCTTCAGGTCAAAAATCAGCTGAGCCAAATCTTCGATAGAATAAATATCATGGTGCGGTGGTGGTGAAATCAATGTCACACCCGGCACTGAGTAACGCAAACGCGCGATATACGGGGTGACTTTATCACCAGGTAATTGCCCGCCTTCACCCGGCTTGGCACCTTGCGCTACCTTGATTTGGATAACATCTGCATTTACCAGGTAAGCCGGAGTAACCCCAAAACGGCCAGAGGCAACCTGCTTAATACGGGAAACTTTGTTGGTCCCATAACGTGCCGGGTCTTCACCACCTTCACCGGAGTTGGAGAAGCCACCCAGACTGTTCATTGCTTCTGCCAGGGATTCGTGAGCTTCAGGGCTCAGCGCACCAATGGACATAGCTGCAGTGTCAAAGCGTTTGAACAGTTCGGTTGCTGGTTCCACATGCTCAATATTGACGGTTTCCCCTTGCGGCGTGATTGACAGTAAATCACGCAGAGTGGCTGCGGGGCGCTCATTAACCAGTTTGGCATATGCCTGGTAGTCTGAGTATTCACCAGTCTGTACTGCCTGTTGCAGTGTACGAACTACGTCCGGGTTGTAAGCATGGTATTCGCCGCCATGGACATACTTCAATAAACCGCCTTGTTCCAGTGGTTTACGCGCCAGCCAGGCACGCTTGGCCAGGTTAGCAAGGTCTTGCTGGAAATCACTGAACCCGGCGCCACCAATACGGCTGACCACGCCCTGGAAGCACTGACTGGCAACATCATCATGCAGGCCAACCGCTTCAAACAGTTTTGAACAACGGTAAGAGGCAATAGTAGAAATGCCCATTTTGGACATGATCTTGTACAGGCCTTTGTTGATCCCGTTGCGATAATTAAGCATCGCTGTACGGTAATCTTTCTCAAGCGCGCCACCATCAACCAGTTTCGCCAGTGATTCATAGGCCAGATAAGGGTAGATAGCTGTGGCACCGAAACCTAACAGGACTGCAAAGTGGTGTGGGTCCCGGGCACTGGCTGTTTCCACAATAATGTTGGCATCACAGCGCAGGCTCTGGTCTACCAGACGAGTCTGGATAGCGCCCACAGCCATTGGTGCAGGAACGGGCAAACGCTCTTTAGAGATATTTCTGTCTGAAAGCACCAGTAAAACGGTTCCTTCACGAACCATTTTTTCTGCCTGGTCGCACAACGCTTTGATAGTCTCTTCCAGAGAGGCTTTGGCCGGATCAAAGGTAATATCCAGCGTGTCCGCACGGTAATGTTCTTCATCCAGCGAAGTCAGTTGCCGGAAATCAGAATAAAGCAGAATTGGTGACTTAAAGCTCAGGCGGTGTGCCTGGCCTTCCGCTTCACAAAAGACATTCATCTCGCGGCCAATGCTGGTCGCCAGTGACATGACATGGGCTTCACGCAGCGGATCGATTGGTGGGTTGGTCACCTGTGCGAATTGCTGACGGAAATAGTCATAAATAATGCGGGGTTTGCTGGACAGCACGGCAAATGGCGTGTCATCACCCATCGAGCCAACCGCTTCCTGACCATTTTCACCCAACACGCGAATCACCTGATCCAGTTCTTCACTGCTGTAGTTGAATTGTTTCTGGTAACTGCCCAGCAGGTCATCACTTAATTCGCGGGCACCGACCTGGTCATCCGGCAAATCTTCGAACGGTACCAGACGGCGCACGTTGCGCTCCATCCACTCTTTATATGGATGGCGGCTTTTCAGGTCATCATCGGTTTCTGCTGAGTGCAGGATACGGCCGATGCGTGTATCGATAACCATCAGTTCGCCGGGGCCAACACGCCCTTTTTCTACCACTTCGTCGGGTTGATAATCCCAAATGCCTACTTCAGAGGCACAGGTGATCAACTTATCTGTCGTGATGACATAACGCGCCGGGCGCAGACCGTTACGGTCAAGGTTACAGGCGGCGAAACGCCCGTCAGACATTACGATCCCTGCCGGGCCATCCCATGGCTCCATATGCATGGAGTTGAAGTCAAAGAATGCACGTAACTCAGGATCCATATTCGGGTTGTTCTGCCAGGCTGGTGGAACCAGTAAACGCATGGCACGAATAATGTCCATCCCGCCACTTAGCAGCAGTTCCAGCATGTTATCCAGTGAACTGGAGTCCGAGCCTGTTTCGTTAACGAAGGGCGCGGCATCCTGCAGGTCAGGGATCAGTGGCGTTTTAAATTTGTAAGTACGTGCTTTTGCCCACTGACGGTTGCCTGTAATGGTATTGATTTCACCATTGTGTGCCAGGTAACGGAACGGCTGAGCCAGAGGCCAGCGTGGTACGGTGTTAGTTGAGAAACGTTGGTGGAACAGGCAAATAGCCGATTCCAGACGTAAATCAGCCAGGTCCAGGTAAAAACGCGGCAAATCAGCCGGCATACACAGACCTTTATAAATGTTCACCAGGTTAGACAGGCTGCAAACGTAGAATTCTTTATCGTTGAGCAGGCGCTGTTCAATACGGCGACGGGCAACAAACAGGCGGCGTTCCATATCACGCGGGCGCCAGCCTGCGGGAGCATTAACAAAAATTTGCTCAATACGTGGTAAAGAGGAGAGGGCGATTTCACCGAGCACACCTTCGTTGGTCGGCACATCGCGCCAGCCAACAATTGAAAGTGTTTCCCGCTGCAATTCTTCTTCTACTACCTGACGACTTGCCTGGGCCAGCGTATCGTCCTGGTTAAGGAATAACATGCCAACAGCATAGTTTTTCGCCAAACGCCATCCGCGTTCTTCAGCAACGATGCGGAAGAAGCGATCGGGTTTTTGCAGTAGCAAACCGCAGCCGTCGCCGGTTTTACCATCGGCAAGAATTGCGCCACGGTGCTGCATCCGGGCCAGTGCGTGGATTGCGGTACGCACTACCTTGTGGCTAGGTTCGCCTTCTATGTGGGCGATCAGGCCGAAACCACAGTTATCCCGTTCGAGGGATTTATCGTACAACATATCAGTGAACCTCCCCAGGCTCTACGGGATTCCCGAGACCGATTGCGTTAAGGCGTAACAGGGGACAGGCGACGGGGTGTGCATACTCAGTATGCGTGCCTCGCATGTCGCCCTCTTATCGACTCGACGTTTTACATCGGTGCACAAGTGTTGAGGACTTGCTTCAGAGGGAATCTCAATTACTGCATAAATATGATGAGCAGAGAACTCATCGAGAAAGCTTCCAGCGGACTCCCAAGTTAGCGAGAATCGCTACTCAGGTCAAATGGCATTCTTATTTGTACAAAAAAGAAGGAAAAACAACTTAACATAATGATATTAAATTAAAAAATAACTTTTTTACATTCAGTTTACCTAAATCTGGCTCAACAGGGAATGTGACCTGTATCACTGTGTAATTGTGGTGCCAATGCGATTTGTCACTGGTATTTTCTAAACTTCCAGTATTTTTTACCTGTTGATGCCGTTTTTGTAATTGATGAAACTGTTTTTGGCTTATGAAGAATTTTTGTCGAGAAATAAAATTCACATAAGGAAAAGTAATCGTCAGTAAAGTGAGTGAAAAAACGTTTATTGTGAATTGTTATTCATTTGAATAAAGGCGGCCGGGGCGCTTGATCCAGGTCATCGCCGTCGGTTAAGGAAAGTGGCAGTCTGTTGCCCTTACTAAGGGCGGCCTAACAGAATTATGCAGTTACAGAATTTAGTCAATATGTTTGGTGGTGATCTTTTTCGCCGCTATGGGCAAAAGGTACATAAACTGACTTTGCATGGTGGGTTCAGTTGCCCAAACCGCGATGGGACCATAGGGCGCGGGGGATGTACGTTTTGCAACGTCGCCTCTTTTGCTGATGAAGCGCAACAATATCATTCCATCGCTGAGCAACTTGCTGAGCAGGCGCATCTGGTGAACCGCGCAAAACGCTATCTTGCTTATTTTCAGGCTTACACCAGCACCTGGGCTGAGGTGGAAGTGCTGCGTAATATGTACCAACAGGCGGTTGCACAGGCGAATATTGTTGGTTTATGTGTGGGAACCCGCCCGGACTGTGTTCCGGAAGCTGTGCTGGACTTACTGAGTGGTTATGCGGCTCAGGGCTATGAAGTCTGGCTCGAGTTAGGGTTACAGACCGCACACAATAAAACATTGCATCGCATTAATCGTGGCCATGACTTTGCCTGCTACCAGCGAACGGCACAACTGGCTCGCCAGCGCGGTCTGAAAGTTTGTTGCCACTTGATTGTGGGGTTGCCGGGTGAACAACATCAGCATTGTATGGAAACGCTCGAAAGTGTGGTGAGCACCGGAGTGGATGGCATTAAGTTACATCCCTTACATATTGTGAAAGGCAGTATCATGGCAAAAAGCTGGCAAGCCGGCAGGCTGGCGGGGATTACTCTTGAGGACTATACCCATACTGCCAGTGAAATGATTCGCCACACACCGCTGGATGTCGTCTATCACCGTATTTCAGCCAGTGCACGGCGCCCGACACTGCTTGCCCCTTTGTGGTGTGAAAATCGCTGGACTGGCATGGTGGAAATCAACCGCTATTTACTTGAATATGGCCCTCAGGGTGATGCATTAGGGACGCCCTGGACACCGATGCTTGCCTGAAAACATACTGTTATGTCATTTTTCGGTATCATGGTGGTAATTCTCAGTTAAGGAATGTTCCATGAATCAAATCCGTAAGCTGGCGCAATATTATGTAGACCTGATGATGAAATTGGGTCTGGTGCGTTTTTCCCTGTTGTTAGCGTTTGCGCTGGTAGTCCTGGCTATTGTTGTTCAGATGGCTGTCACTATGGTGTTGCGCGGTCAGGTAGAGAGTATTGATGTTATCCGCTCTATCTTCTTCGGGTTATTGATTACGCCATGGGCGGTCTATTTCCTCTCTGTTGTGGTGGAGCAAATTGAGGAGTCCCGGCAACGTCTGACACGCCTGGTAGAAAAACTGGAAGAGATGCGTGAACGCGATTTGTCGCTTAATGTTCAGCTAAAAAACAATATCACGCAGCTTAATCAGGAGATTACTGATCGTGAAAGGGCGGAAAAAGAGCGCCAGTCTGTTCTTGACCAGCTAACACTGGAAATAAAAGAGCGTGAGCAAACGCAGATCCAACTGGCCCAACAGTCCTCTTTTTTACGTTCATTCCTCGATGCATCACCAGATTTGGTGTTTTATCGCAATGAAGATCAGGAGTTCTCCGGGTGCAACCGGGCGATGGAGCTGTTAACCGGGAAAAGTGAGAAACAACTCATTGGTCTGCGTCCGGCCGATGTGTATTCCACGGAGGCGGCCGAGAAAGTGATTGAAACGGACGAAAAAGTCTTTCGCCATAATGTTTCACTCACCTATGAACAGTGGCTGGATTACCCCGATGGGCGCAAAGCCTGCTTTGAAATCCGTAAAGTGCCTTACTACGACCGTGTAGGTAAACGGCATGGTCTGATGGGGTTTGGGCGTGATATCACTGAGCGTAAGCGTTATCAGGATGCCCTTGAGCGCGCCAGCCGGGATAAAACAACGTTTATTTCCACTATCAGCCATGAATTGCGTACGCCACTGAACGGGATCGTCGGTTTGAGCCGTATTCTGCTGGATACAGACCTGACGCCAGAACAAGAAAAGTACCTGAAAACCGTGCATGTTTCGGCCGTCACTCTGGGTAATATCTTCAATGATATTATCGATATGGATAAAATTGAACGCCGCAAAGTGCAACTGGATAACCAGCCAATTGATTTTACCGGTTTCCTTTCTGACCTCGAAAACCTCTCCGGCCTGCAGGCTCAGCAAAAAGGGCTGCGTTTTGTAATGGAAACCTCGCAGCCGTTGCCGCATAAAATAATCGCAGATGGCACACGCCTGCGGCAAATTCTGTGGAATCTGATTAGTAATGCGGTGAAATTTACCCGTAAAGGAGAAGTGCGGGTGCAGGTCAGCTATCAGGATGACCAGATAATGCGCTTTGAAGTTCAGGATTCGGGTATTGGTATTCCTCCCGGCGAACTGGATAAAATTTTCGCTATGTATTACCAGGTGAAAGACGAACAGGGTGGGAAGCCTGCAACCGGTACCGGAATTGGCCTGGCGGTATCTCGTCGCCTGGCGAAAAGTATGGGTGGGGATATCACTGTTTCCAGTAAACCAGGCGAAGGCGCATTGTTTACCCTCACAGTACATGCTCCTTCCGTTCATGATGAAGTGGATGAAGAAGATGACGATGAGTTGCCTCTGCCAGCTCTTCATGTTCTGTTGGTGGAAGATATTGAACTGAATGTGATTGTCGCCCGTTCTGTGCTGGAAAAAATGGGCAATTCCGTCGATGTGGCAATGACCGGTAAAGAAGCTCTGGCGACATTTATTCCCGGGGAATACGATTTAGTTTTATTGGATATTCAGTTGCCGGATATGACCGGGCTGGATATTGCCCGTAAATTAACGCAAACATTTACGCGGGATGAATTACCACCGTTAGTTGCGTTAACCGCCAACGTACTCAAAGATAAAAAAGAGTATCTGGATGCCGGCATGGATGATGTATTGAGTAAGCCGTTATCTGTGTCTGCTTTAACTGCGATGATCAAGAAGTTTTGGGACGCACATACCGTACCGGAGGATGGCGTGAGTAATCTTGAAGCTGATGATAAAAAACAAGCTATCCTGGATTTGCCGATGCTCGAACAGTATATGGAGTTAGTCGGGCCAAAATTGATTCGTGACGGGCTGGCGATGTTTGAGAAAATGATGCCGGGCTATTTAAGTGTGCTGGAATCCAACTGGACTGCACGGGACCAGAAAGGCATTGTTGACGAAGGCCATAAAATCAAAGGTGCCGCAGGCTCTGTGGGGTTACGGCATATTCAGCAACTGGCACAGCAAGTGCAGTCTCCGGATTTACCCGCCTGGTGGGATAATGCTGGTGAATGGATTGAGGAGATTCGGCACGAATGGCGCAACGATATCGCTGCGCTGGAAAAATGGGTTGCAGATGCTGAAAAAAAATGACCCCGGATTAACCGGGGTGCGCGAATACTGCGCCAACACCAGGGAAACTGACGTCCCGCAGAGTATTGGTTTATGTTTTAACGAGGCGAGACGAGAAATTCCTCACACAACTCAGCCATAAGATAGCAAAACTTAAATTAGTTGTTACATGAATCAGTAAAATGTGTGAAGCATAGCGTCTTAATAGCATTTTATTTAACGATTTGACAGCGGCACAAAGAGAATTTGTATGAAAAAAATTGGCGTAGTTCTGTGTGGTGCGGGTGTCTATGACGGCTCAGAGATTCATGAAGCAGTCCTCACTTTACTGGCAATTGCTCGGGCAGGAGCAGAAGCTATTTGTTTCGCTCCAGATAAAACACAGTATGACGTGGTAAATCACCTTACCGGTGAGGTGATGCCGGAAACACGTAACTGCCTGGTTGAAGCTGCACGTATTACCCGGGGGCAGGTGAGCTCTCTCAGCCAGGCCCGGGCGGCAGACCTGGACGCACTTATTGTGCCTGGCGGGTTTGGTGCTGCCAAGAACCTCAGTAACTTTGCTGTTGCTGGTGCGGAATGCTCCGTTGACCCGGCACTGAAGGCTCTGGCCAGAGATTGTCATGCAGCAGGAAAACCACTTGGTTTTATCTGTATTGCACCTGCCATGCTTCCTCATATTCTTGAAACACCTGTTCGACTGACTATTGGTACAGATGTTGACACTGCTGAATTAGTGGAAGAGATGGGCGGGGAACACGTTCCTTGCCCGGTAGAGGACATTGTGGTGGATGAAGACCAAAAAGTGGTAACCACACCGGCCTATATGCTGGCGAAAAGTATTGATGAAGCCGCACAGGGTATTGATAAACTGGTTTCCCGTGTTCTGGTTCTTTGCCAATGAGCCGAGGCAGTAAAGGGTTGTTAGCAAGAGTGAAACGGTACATCTTGTTTGGTGTTCTGGGGCTTGTTGGTTTTTGGCTGTCATTAATACTACTGTTTCGCGTGTTGCCTGTCCCGTTCAGTGCTGTGATGGTGGAACGCCAGGTATCTGCATGGTTTTCGGGCGATTTTCACTATGTTGCGCATTCAACATGGGAATCCATGGATAACATCTCTCCCTGGATGGCGATTGCGGTTATTGCGGCTGAAGATCAAAAATTCCCGGAACACTGGGGGTTTGATGTTGGAGCGATTCAGAAAGCGCTGGCTCATAACGAGCGCCATGAAAACCGAATACGTGGCGCATCAACATTATCTCAGCAAACAGCCAAAAATATGTTTTTGTGGGATGGGCGTTCCTGGGTGCGTAAAGGCCTGGAGGCCGGGTTAACGGTTGGCATTGAATTACTCTGGGGTAAGCGCCGAATATTAACGGTTTACCTGAATGTAGCGGAGTTTGGTGACGGCATCTTTGGTGTTGAGGCAGCTGCAAAACATTATTTCCACAAGCCTGCAAGCCGGCTGACGCCAGCGGAGGCCGCTTTGTTAGCCGCGGTATTGCCCAACCCGATTATTTATAAAGCCAGTGCTCCTTCTGGGTATGTTCGCGCCAGGCAACAATGGATACTCCGCCAGATGAGGCAACTGGGTGGGGAAAGCTTCCTGGCAGAGCACAAGCTGAACTAGCCTGGAGTTAATCCTCGTCGAAACCCGCATTGAATAGCGCGATAACGGCGGCAAGGGCTTCCTCTTCCTGTGGCCCGGTTGCTTCTACTTCAATGTGCCCACCTTTGGCAGAATCCAGCATAAGCAGTGCAATCACACTGCTGGCTTCTGCTTCAGTTCCAGTTTCATTGCGCAGTAACACTTCGGCATCAAAACTTTGTACCAGTTCAAAGAGCTTCATTGCCGGGCGAGCATGCATGCCTAAACGATTGGTGAGCTCAACAGTTTGTTTTACGGTCATGTTTTGCGTTTTTCCAACGTGCGATGACGTGACTGGACATTTTTACCGCGTGAGCGGAAATAGTCGGCTAATTGTTCTGCAACATAAACAGAACGGTGCTTACCACCAGTACAACCAATAGCAACTGTCAGATAGCTACGGTTATTTGTCTCCAGCATGGGTAACCATAACTCAAGGTAGCTGCGTGTCTGGTAAATAAAGTTATGCACTTCGGTATGGCGGTCCAAAAAGGCAGCGACAGGTTTATCCAGACCGGTCATCGGGCGTAGTTTGGGATCCCAGTGCGGGTTTGGCAGAAAGCGAACATCAAAAACGTAATCTGCGTCGATAGGTATGCCGTGTTTAAAACCGAATGATTCAAATACCATGGTGAGTTCACGCTCACGTTTACCCAGCAGCCGGGTTCGCAGCATTTCTGCCAGTTCATGAACTGACATTTCCGAAGTATCAACAATCAGATCGGCCCGGGATCGCAGTGGCTCCAGCAGATCATTTTCTTCATCGATCGCACTTTCCAGTGACAGATTCTTACTGGACAGCGGATGAAGACGCCTTGTGTCACTGTAGCGTCGAATCAGAGTGTTACGGTCAGCATCAAGGAACAGAAGTTGCGGCGAAAAGGTATCAGGCAAATTACGCATTGCCTGTTCAAAAATTTCCGGAGATTCGGGCATATTGCGTACATCAATACTGACTGCCGCAGACGTTTGCCTGTCAGATAATGTGCGGGCTAAATCGGGTAGCAACACAACTGGCAGGTTATCTACACAGTAAAACCCCATATCTTCCAGAGCACGCAAGGCTACGGATTTCCCTGAACCTGAGCGGCCGCTGACAATCATCAGCACCATGAACGGTCTCTCCCCCAGTCTGAATATACCCGTTATCGGTTTGCACAGGGTGGCGATATTTATCTCTCTCATCCCTGAGAGGCACCCTGATGGCCTTCACCAGCAACCTATTACGTTGCTAACTGGCATATAAAGCCAGTGACGTCTACGGTGTTGGCCTGCTGCACTCCAAATTTTTATGGGTATCTTGTGGTGTTATTGCATGATTACTGCGCCTGAATCAGGCTCCTGCATTTCCTGCATCAGTAATAATGTTAAATAACTCTTCATCCGTTTGCGCCATACGGAGCTGACGGCAAATAGTTTTGTCAGCCAGTTTTTTGGCGACCAGCGACAATGTATGTAAGTGTGTTTTAGTTTGGTCTGCCGGAACCAGCAAAGCGAACAAGAGATCAACTGGCTGGTTATCAATGGCATCGAAAGGTATGGGTGTTTCCAGACGGATAAATACACCTACGGCACGTAATGTGTCTTCTTCCAGTTTACCGTGCGGGATAGCGATACCATTGCCAATACCGGTACTTCCCATGCGCTCACGGGTTAGTACAGCATCAAAAACCGCTTGTGACGGAAGGCCTAACTGCTTAGCCGCCAGTTCACTGACGATTTCCAGAGCACGTTTTTTGCTCTGACAATGCACGTTATTACGCGTACATTCCTGGTTCAGGACAGCGCTGAGTTGCAGCGCGGAATCATTATTCATCATAGCTCCACCTGGCACCCTCTGTGCCAGCGGCCCGCTATCCTGCGATAACGGGCCGCTGAGATTCAGGGAAATACCTGGGTCATCAATGCTGTTTCAGTTTATCTTTGTGTTTGGTTAACTGACGGGCGAGTTTATCTATCAAACCGTCAATTGCGGCATACATATCCTGGCCTTCGGCACTGGCATGCAACTCACCGCCATTTACATGAAGCGTTGCATCCGCTGTTTGAGTGACTTTTTCCACTTTCAACACAATATAGACCTGGTTGATCCTTTCGAAATACTGCTCCAGTTTGGCGAACTTTGTGTTGACGAATTCGCGCATAGCTTCAGTAATCTCGACATTCTGTCCTGTGATATTGAGTTGCATATTGTCTTCCTTATCGGTTAAGTCAAACCAATTGTTTACGCTGGTTCGACGGCGGTATGGATAAAGACTCGCGGTATTTTGCGACAGTGCGCCGCGCCACCATGATACCTTGATCAGATAACATAGAAGTCAGTTTACTATCACTAAGTGGTTTTGCCGGGTTTTCTGCGGCAATCAACTTCTTCACCAGCGCACGAATAGCCGTGGAAGAGGCTTCGCCCCCACCTTCGGTGTTCACATGGCTGGAGAAGAAATATTTCAGCTCAAAAATGCCCCGTGGGCTGTGCAGGTATTTTTGCGTGGTAACGCGCGAAATCGTTGATTCGTGCATTTCCACCGCCTGAGCAATATCTGCCAGCACCATTGGCTTCATGTATTCTTCGCCATTTTCGAAAAAAGCCTGTTGTTGCTCAACAATACACTGGCTGACTTTGAGCAGTGTTTCATTGCGGCTTTCCAGACTTTTGATTAACCATTTCGCTTCCTGCAAATTACTGCGGATGAACTGGCTGTCACTGTCATTACGCGAATTGTTGCACATAGAGGCGTAATGCTGGTTGATGGACAAGCGGGGAATACTGTCGGAATTCAGTTCGACTGTCCAGCGCCCTTTATGTTTGCGAACCAACACATCCGGAATAACGTATTCAGGCTCAGTGGTGTGAATGGACTGGCCAGGGCGAGGGTCAAGAGACAGGATCAGCACCATCGCATCTTTCAGCACATCTTCTTTAAGACGCGTGACTTTCATCAGTGTGCGGAAGTCATGGTTTGCCAGAAGATCGAGATGCCCGTTGATTATCTGCCGGGCTTCTTCAATAAAAGGTGTTTCACGGGAGAACTGTGAAAGCTGGATAAGCAAACAATCACGTAAATCACGGGCAGCAACCCCCACAGGATCAAATCGCTGTACTCGCTTGAGTACGGCCTCAATTTCATCCAGTGTGATGGTTTCGTCGCCCATGCTTTCCAGAATATCTTCAACGGGAACGGTGAGATAACCTGTTTCATCTACGGCATCGACAATCGATGTGGCAATTGCCCTGTCAGTATCAGAAAACGGAGTCAGCTCCACTTGCCACATCAGGTAATCCTGCAATGTTTGAGTCGTCTCACCCTGATAAACAGGTAGTTCATCATCAATGTAATCTGCCCCGGTTCCTGATGGTGTCCCGGCGGTATAGATTTCATCCCAGCTCGCATCCAGAGGCAGCTCTTCAGGCATGTCTTTTTGCTCAAGCGCTTCCCGGGTATCCAGCGATTCACTATCCTGGGCATCCTGAGTTTCCACTTCTTCATGAAAATCGGTTTGCTCAAGCAGCGGATTATTTTCCAGCGCTTGCTGGAGTTCTTGCTGCAGTTCCAGCGTAGACAGTTGCAACAGGCGAATGGCCTGTTGTAGCTGAGGCGTCATGGCAAGCTGTTGACTAAGCTTTAGTTGCAAACCTTGCTTCATATTCAGAGCATACTTCCTCAGGTCAATACGTTAATAATACCTGCCCTGGCAAAAAGAAAAACTCTCCTGATAAAGTGAAACGGTGACAGTGATAACGAATAGCGAACAAACCTGATACGAGGTGTCCTCACTCTTTTTTACATCCTGTCACGCTTACCCTATCAGAGTCTGAACTCTTCCCCAAGATATACCCGCTTCACATGCTCGTCTTCGAGAATTTCGCCTGGTGTACCATGGGCAATAAGGTGACCCTGGCTGACGATATAAGCCCGTTCACAAACCGCCAGTGTTTCGCGCACGTTGTGGTCGGTAATCAATACGCCCAGACCGCTGTCACGCAGATGTTCGATAATACGTTTTATGTCGATAACCGAGATGGGGTCAACCCCTGCGAAGGGTTCATCCAGCAGAATGAACTTCGGATTAGCAGCCAGTGCTCGCGCAATCTCTACACGACGGCGTTCACCACCTGACAGAGATTGCCCGAGGCTGTCGCGCAGATGTTCGATGTGAAACTCCTCCATCAACTCATTTGCCCGATCAACACGTTGTTCGCTGGAGAGGTCATCGCGAATTTGTAACACCGCCATCAGGTTATCGTACACGCTGAGACGCCGGAAAATAGATGCTTCCTGCGGCAGATAGCCAATCCCTCTGCGGGCACGGGCATGAAGCGGTAACAGGCTGATGTCTTCATCGTCAATGGTGATATTACCGGCGTCGCGTGGAACAATACCCACTACCATGTAAAACGTGGTGGTTTTCCCCGCACCGTTAGGCCCCAGCAGGCCAACGATTTCGCCAGAGTTCACAGTTAAACTGACATCTTCGACGACCCGACGCCCTTTATAGGCCTTCGCCAGGTTTTTCGCTGTAAGTGTTGCCATACTGAATTAGTTACTCTTTTTAGGGGCAGTTGCCTGGTCTTTCTTGTCCTGAAGTTGGGACGGAACCAGAACGGTCGTCACGCGTTTACCTTTGTCGCTAAACGCCTGCATTTTCTGTTCTTTCACCAGATAGGTAATTTTATCGCCAGTGATATTACTATCAAGTTGCTCCAGATAAGCTTTGCCAGTCAGAACGACAAAATCATTTTGCAGTTCATAATGCATGTGGCTGGCATGGCCTTTAACCGGCTTGCCGTTATCCTGCATTTGATAGAATGTGGCCGGGTTACCATAGCCATCAATCACTTCTTTACCTTTTTCGCCGCCAGGGCGTGTCACAACGACTTTGTCCGCGTTGATCTTGATGCTTCCCTGGGTGACAACAACATTACCGGTAAAGGTGACGATGTTACCCTGCATATCCAGAGACTGCTGATCTGATTCGATATGGATAGGCTGATCCGTATCGCCAGTTAACGCAAATGCCGGAAGGCTGGCGGCAAACAATGCACCGGCTACCAGAACGTTAAGGCTGAGTTTGTTTATTTTGAATTTCATAGGAAGTTCTAACCTTTTCAATCAGCTTGGCCGTTTTACTGCGTAAGTTGCCGCGCATTTTCAAACCACTGGAATTAAATGTGGTGCCATATAGCGTCACCAGATCATCGGAGGCAACATCCTGAGTTATCAGGTTTACCTGAGCGTTATCGGTGGTGATTTTTCGTAACTGTGAGTCAGGCGTCAGTGCATCCAACTCAACATGCCCGTAGAGATAAAGCATCCGATCATTGGTCAGTTTTGCTTTGTCTGCCCGGATAGACCAGGTCGCGACTTTGTTTGTATCGTATGAAGTCACTACGGGGTCAGTAAACCAGGTCAGCTCTTGATCTGAATAGTATTCAACATGTTTTGCTATCAGGCGATAATTGAGCGCACCTTCTGGATTATATACAACCGTATCGGAGTGCTCACTCTGATAAGTTGGCTCGTTGTTATTGACCTGTACTTGCGAATTATTGTCGGTATCAGCGAGGTTTATCCCCAGCAGAATTAAAACGACCAGAGCAAGCAGGATAATGACCCAACGTCTGCTTTTACTCATATTGATTGCCCTGTAGCCTGCTCAAGTTTGCCCTGAGACTGTAGCAGGATATCGCAAACCTCTCTTACTGCGCCGCGCCCACCAGGAATCGTCGTGACATAATCTGCGCGGGGGAGCAGCAGTGGGTGGGCGTCAGCGACAGCCACACTCAAACCGACTTGTGACATCACTGGCCAGTCGATCAGATCATCACCAATATAAGCGACGTCTTCTGGTTGCAACGACAGATGAGAAAGCAAAGACTGGTAAGCGATACGCTTATCACTTTGACCTTGCCAAAGATGAGTGATGCCCAGTGTCTGGCAACGGTCTTCCAGTAACTTTGCTTTACGCCCGGTAATAATGGCAACTTCAATGCCTGATGTCAGCGCGCAGCGAATGCCGTAACCGTCCCGCACATTGAACGCTTTCAACTCTTCACCATTGTTGCCCATATAAATGAGGCCATCAGACATCACGCCATCGACATCAAGGATAAGCAGCTTAATCCGCGCTGCTTTCTCTATTACGGAGTTATCGACCAGACCGTAGCACGTTTCAGTTACCGTTTGGGGGGTACTCATTACTTCATATCCTATTCAGACTACGCCTGCGCGCAGCAGATCATGCATATGTATCACACCAGCCAGATGGTCGCCATCCGCAACCATTACAGCTGTAATATGCCTGGACTGCATTAAATTCAGTGCGTCAACAGCCAGTGTACCGGGCTTAACCCGAATACCACCCGGGGTCATCACGTCTTT
Organism: Mangrovibacter sp. MFB070; assembly: GCF_000705335.1. Lineage (NCBI taxonomy): Bacteria > Pseudomonadati > Pseudomonadota > Gammaproteobacteria > Enterobacterales > Enterobacteriaceae > Mangrovibacter > Mangrovibacter sp. MFB070. Next base: position 133,546 of record NZ_JJMI01000011.1, on the reverse strand, counting down.
AATCGCCAGGCTATGCAGGTCAACGCCCATATCAAACACCCGGCGTAAGTCGCCATCGGTGAAAATACCATGAATTGTCATCTGGTCATCACAGATAACCGTCATCCCCAGGTTTTTTCGGGTGATTTCCAGTAAAGCATCGCGTAACGAGGCGTGCTCACTGACATGGGGGATCTCATCACCCGTGTGCATAATATCATTAACACGCAGTAATAACTTGCGCCCAAGAGCTCCGCCCGGATGCGATAGCGCGAAATCCTCTGCGGTGAACCCTCTGGCCTCCAACAGAGCTACAGCCAGAGCATCACCCATCACTAATGTGGCGGTTGTGCTGGTGGTGGGGGCCAGGCCCAGCGGGCAGGCCTCTTGCGGTACGTGAATGCACAAGTGGATATCTGCGGCTTTTGCCATTGTGCTTTGTGGCCGCCCGGTCATGCTGATTAGGGAAACATTAAGGCGTTTAAGTACTGGAATAAGTGCCAGTATTTCGTTGGATTCACCTGAGTTAGAAATAGCAATAACAACATCGTTGTTGGTCACCATGCCTAAATCACCGTGGCTGGCTTCCCCGGGGTGAACAAAAAATGCAGGTGTACCTGTACTGGCGAATGTAGCGGCCATTTTGCGGCCAATATGCCCGGATTTACCCATTCCCATAACCACGACTTTGCCCTGACAGGCAAATATTTTCCTGCAGGCGTCTGTAAAGTCGCCATTGATATACTGGTCCAGTTGAGCCAGCCCTTCACGTTCAACCGTAAGCACGGTTTTCCCGGCGCGCTGGAAATCAAAGCCTGCATCCACGTTTTTGTGTGACATACCGTGTCCGTATTACTCGACGAAAGGAAAAAAACCGGCGAGGCGCAGAATTAACCAGACAATGAAGCCAGTTAATAACAAAGCACCCGCACACTTACTGATTTCACCTGAACGGCGCCAACAAAGTAGCGCAAACACCAGGCTGACCAGCAATAACACTCCATAATCATACCGGATCATGAGCGGATCGAGGTCTCTATGGTACCCGAGCGCAGGTAAACCCAGAACAATTGTGATGTTGAAAATATTGGCACCGATTAAATTGCCAATGGCGATGTTGTCTTCACCTTTTCTTGCTCCGGCTATTGCCGTTGCCAGTTCCGGCAGACTGGTGCCAATTGCCAGTACAGTGACACCAACCAGGAACTCGCTGATGTTAAAGGCATTCGCAAGTACTGTAGCGTTGTCAATAACCATATGAGTGGCTATTGGCATAATAATGAGCGCAACCCCCAGCCATAACAGCGCAACGGGCAGGGAGCCTTCACAAGGTAGTTCTGCCAGTTGTTCCCGGGTCAGGTTGTCGTTTTCTTTGTGATGGGCGTGCTGAGCGAATTTGACTGTCAGCAGCAAGTAAATAGCGGCGATTATCAGCAAGACAACGCCTTCGCTACGAGTCAACTCACCATCCCACAGAATATACCCGGCAATAAGCGTGACCAGCAGCATCAGTGGGATTTCTCTGCGTAGCAACGCTGAGTGGACTTTTAAGGGGTGTAACGTTGCTGCCAGACCAAGAATCAGCAGAATATTCGTGATATTAGAACCAATTGCCGTGCCTACGGCCAGTGACCCCTGGTCACGTAACGTTGCCGATAACGCAACAATTATCTCGGGTAACGACGTGCCAACGGTAACGACAGTCATGCCGATGATTAAGGGAGAAACCCCAAGCCAATGGCAAAGTAAAGACGCAGAAAAGACCAGCCGGTCGGCGCTGTAAACCACCAAAAGTAAACCGATGATTAACAGAGACGTCGCTAAAAACATGAAAAATCCTTTATTCAGTTACAATGACTGGTTCACTGCTCTTGCTTATGCGGGAACAGCACAGCATGAAACACTTGCCTAATTTTGACTATATGGCACCGAAAAGTAAAACGATGCCAGTTTTCGCTAACTGAACTGCGCAATATTCTGTAAGAATATCGCGCACAGCAGAAATCAATGCCGTGTTTAAATGTACAGGTGTATCTGAAGCTAAGAGTTTAAGGACATCAGATGAACCAGAGAGTGGATAACCTGGTCGATATTCGAGACGTGACCTTTTCACGCGGGAGTCGGCGTATTTTCGACAATATCTCGTTGACCGTACCGCGTGGAAAGATCACGGCCATCATGGGGCCATCTGGGATTGGTAAAACCACCCTGTTACGCCTGATTGGTGGGCAGATTAAACCTGATGCCGGGCAAATTTTATTTGATGGTGACAACATTCCGTCACTGTCTCGTTCACGGTTGTTCACCGTCCGTAAACGGATGAGCATGCTTTTCCAGTCGGGTGCGTTGTTTACGGACCTGAACGTGTTTGAAAATGTGGCTTATCCCTTACGCGAACATACACATCTGCCTGAGCCGCTATTGGTCAGTACAGTCATGATGAAGTTGGAAGCCGTGGGGCTGCGCGGAGCTGCGGAGCTTATGCCATCCGAGCTTTCTGGTGGGATGGCCCGGCGGGCTGCGCTGGCACGTGCTATAGCGCTGGAACCTGAACTCATCATGTTTGATGAACCTTTTGTTGGCCAGGATCCTATCACTATGGGAGTGTTGGTGAAGCTGATCTCTGAGTTGAATCGCTCGCTGGGTGTGACCTGCATTGTCGTGTCCCACGATGTACCGGAAGTGCTCAGTATTGCCGATGAAGCATGGATCGTTGCTGATCAACAGATTATCGCGCATGGCAGCCCGGAGGGGCTACGCAGTAATCCGGATCCACGGGTTCGTCAGTTTCTGGATGGTATTGCCGACGGTCCTGTGCCGTTCCGTTTTCCGGCTGGGGAATATCAACGGGATCTATTTGCAGGAGCGGAGGAGTAATCACGTGGTATTTCTGGATGCGCTGGCATCTCTCGGGCATAAAGGCATAAAGTTTTGTGCAACATTTGGTCGGGCAGGGGTACTGCTCTTCAATGCACTGGTCGGAAAACCCGAGTTTCGCAAACATGCGCCGCTGTTAATGCGCCAACTCTACAGTGTTGGTGTGCTGTCTATGATAATCATCATCGTATCGGGGTTGTTTATCGGTATGGTGCTGGGCCTTCAGGGGTATTTGGTTTTAACCACATACAGCGCAGAAACCAGTCTGGGAATGCTGGTGGCATTGTCGCTGCTGCGTGAACTGGGTCCGGTGGTCGCTGCATTATTGTTCGCCGGGCGGGCTGGTTCTGCGCTTACTGCTGAAATCGGCCTGATGAAAGCCACGGAACAACTTTCCAGTATGGAAATGATGGCTGTCGATCCGTTGCGTCGTGTGATTTCCCCACGTTTTTGGGCTGGGGTTATTTCATTACCGCTACTGACACTGATTTTTGTCGCGGTTGGTGTTTGGGGCGGCTCGCTGGTTGGGGTGAACTGGAAAGGGATCGATTCCGGCTTTTTCTGGTCTGCCATGCAGAATGCTGTCGACTGGCGCCTTGACCTGGTCAACTGTGTTATCAAGAGCGTAGTGTTCGCCATTACGGTAACGTGGATTGCGTTATTTAATGGGTACGATGCTATCCCAACCTCTGCAGGGATTAGCCGGGCAACTACACGTACTGTTGTGCACGCTTCTCTGGCTGTTTTGGGGCTGGATTTTGTGCTTACTGCACTGATGTTTGGGAATTAAGTTCATGCAAACGAAGAAATTTGAAATCTGGGTTGGCGCATTTATGCTGGTTGCGTTTGCCGCTATTCTTTTTATCTGCCTGCGTGTGGCAAATATCACCTCGTTTCATACTGAGCCAACGTATCGTCTGTATGCCACTTTCGACAATATTGGTGGCCTGAAAGCACGCTCTCCAGTGCGTATTGGTGGTGTGGTGATTGGCCGGGTGGCCGATATTTCTCTGGATCCCAAGACCTATTTGCCCCGTGTGGCAATGGATATCGAGCAACGTTACAACCATATTCCAGACACCAGTTCGTTGGCTGTGCGCACTTCAGGCTTACTAGGTGAACAGTATCTGGCACTGAATGTGGGGTTTGAAGACCCAGAACTCGGTACTGGTATTCTGAAAGATGGCGACACCATGCAGGATACCAAGTCAGCTATGGTGCTTGAAGACTTGATAGGCCAGTTCTTATATAAGAGCAACAATGGTGACGACAATAAGACGAGTGGCGATGCACAAGGAACGTCACACGGGAATAATGAGCCATCCCCGTCCGGGAAAACGAACTAAGTTTGGAGATATGTCATGTTTAAACGGCTGTTAATGGTTGCCATGTTGGTGATCGCACCTTTGGCGGTAGCGGCGGATCAGTCCAATCCGTATGTGTTAATGAACCAGGCGGCGGAAAAAACGTTTTCCCGGCTGAAAAATGAACAGGCTAAAATTCGTCAGAATCCGGATTATCTGCGTGAGATAGTTGATCAGGAATTGCTGCCTTATGTCCAGGTCAAGTACGCCGGGGCATTGGTCCTGGGGCGCTATTACCGTGACGCCACTCCGGCGCAGCGTGAAGCCTATTTTGCGGCTTTCCGTGAATACCTGAAACAGGCTTATGGGCAGGCACTGGCAATGTACCATGGTCAAACTTATCAGATTGCTCCTGAACAACCTATTGGTGACGCGACTATCGTGGCAATTCGCGTGACTATCATTGACCCGAATGGCCGCCCTCCGGTGCGCCTGGACTTTCAGTGGCGTAAAAACAGCCAGACTGGAAACTGGCAGGCATATGACATGATTGCAGAAGGTGTCAGCATGATCACTACCAAGCAAAATGAGTGGAGTGATTTGTTACGTCAGAAAGGGATTGATGGCCTGACTGCAGAACTGAAAGAAATATCTCGCCATCCAATTACACTGGAAGCACAGAAATAATGGCGGCTGCTTTGCAGTGGCAACTGGATAACGGCACTCTGTCTTTGTCCGGTATTCTGGATCAGGGGTCATTGTTGCCACTCTGGTCACAGCGCCAGGTTATTTGCCAGGCATTATCAGAAATAGCAGTTGGTGAACTGGTCCGGGTAGATACTGCAGGACTGGCTATCTTACTGCATCTGGTGGCAACATCTCGCTCACAGGGGCGTGAAGTTGTGCTCACTGGCGTGAATGAAAAGCTTGATATGCTGAGCAAGCTTTATAATTTACCGGAATCAGTATTTCCCTATACTCACTAGTGTTTTCAGTGGGTTAGTCTCAAGGCCTTGCATTTTCTCACTGCAAGGCCTTTTTGCTTATTTCAGCGGCGAACACTTTCCTCTAAGATGTTTGGCTGGTTTTATTAATCGACGATGATGAAGAGCCCATGGAAAATCATGAAATTCAGACGGTGCTGATGAATGCACTGCCCCTTCAGGAAGTCCACGTCACTGGTGACGGTAGCCACTTTCAGGTTACTGCAGTGGGTGAACTCTTCGCCGGCATGAGTCGTGTGAAAAAACAACAAACGATTTATGGGCCTCTTATGGAATACATTGCGGATAACCGTATCCACGCTTTATCCATCAAAGCCTATACCCCGACAGAGTGGGAACGCGACCGTAAGTTAAACGGATTCTGAGCTGCAACGACGCTGCAGCACTTGTGATTTTGAATATGTAGAGAGCTGTCCTGATGGATAAATTCCGCGTAGAAGGGCCGACATGCCTGAGCGGCGAAGTAACTATATCGGGGGCGAAAAACGCCGCATTGCCGATTTTATTTGCCGCACTATTGGCTGAAGAGCCAGTTGAAATTCAGAATGTCCCCAAACTGAAAGACATTGATACCACAATGAAATTGTTGAGCCAACTGGGTACAAAGGTTGAGCGCAACGGGTCCGTCTGGATTGATGCCAGTAAAGTTAACATTTACTGTGCACCTTACGAACTGGTCAAAACAATGCGGGCATCTATTTGGGCATTAGGTCCTTTGGTTGCTCGTTTTGGCCAGGGGCAGGTGTCTTTACCCGGTGGTTGTGCAATTGGCGCCCGTCCCGTCGATTTGCATATCTCTGGCCTGGAACAACTGGGTGCAGAGATCAAACTGGAAGAAGGGTATGTAAAAGCCAGTGTCAATGGTCGCCTGAAAGGGGCGCACATTGTTATGGATAAAGTCAGTGTTGGTGCCACAGTCACGATTATGTCTGCGGCAACCCTGGCTGAAGGCACTACAGTTATTGAAAATGCGGCCCGCGAGCCAGAAATTGTCGATACAGCCAATTTCCTGAATACGCTGGGAGCAAAAATCACGGGCATGGGTACTGACCGTATCACTATCACGGGTGTTGAACGCCTGGGTGGCGGCGTGTATCGCGTCTTGCCTGACCGTATTGAAACAGGCACTTTCCTGGTGGCAGCAGCGATTTCTGGTGGCAAAGTGATGTGCCGTCATACCCGTCCGGACACTCTGGATGCGGTATTAGCCAAACTGCGTGAAGCAGGCGCAGATATCGAAACAGGCGAAGACTGGATCTCTCTGGATATGCATGGCCAGCGCCCTAAAGCGGTAAATGTCCGCACTGCGCCGCATCCTGGCTTCCCAACGGATATGCAGGCACAGTTTACACTGCTCAACCTGGTAGCCGAAGGCACTGGTGTCATCACTGAAACCATCTTCGAAAACCGGTTTATGCATGTGCCAGAGTTGATTCGTATGGGCGCACATGCAGAAATTGAGAGTAACACTGCGATTTGCCATGGCGTGGCTAAATTGTCGGGTGCCCAGGTTATGGCGACTGATTTGCGTGCATCGGCAAGCCTGGTGCTTGCCGGGTGTATTGCTGAAGGCGTTACGGTGGTTGATCGCATTTACCACATCGATCGTGGCTATGAACGCATTGAAGACAAGCTTCAGGCGCTGGGCGCTAAAATTGAACGTATTCGCGCTGAATAACGTAAAGAACCGGGGAATTCCCCGGTTTTTTTAACGCTGGCGAATGAGCCGGGTTCGGTCAATGAATTGTGCGGTGTGTGGGTCATAGTAGCGGGAGGGCCAAATCTCCCATGGGTTTACATCAAGCGCATCAGCTATCAACATTTCTCCCCTGGGCCAGGGGCGCGCCAGAGCATTGGCGAGCGTTGAAGAGCTCAGCCCGGCCTTACGTGATTCCGCGGCCATTGATGTTCCTCTCTTGCGCAGCGCAGCGATAATATCTGCCGGGTGCCAGTCAACAAAATTACTTTCCATGTTTTCTCCCTGTCGCTATTGGGTTGCATTGGCTACTCAGTGAAAGCCCGGGTTATATAGCACAGGAGATTCTTGAAAGTTCTTAATATTGAGGCCCGCAGTTTGTTTTGTGTTCCCGCGCTCAGCTTTGTGTAATGTGTTGCATAAAAAGGGCGAATTGAAAAGGATCCACGCACAATGGCGCAGATCCTTTTTAGCTAAGCCAACATGGAGTCGTGTGCTTAGTGATTGCGTTGCACGGCAATATGAGCAAGGCCTGTCAGTGCGGTTTTCCAGGGGGAGTCCGGAAGTATTGCCAGCGCTTCAATGGCTTTATCCGCTTCCTGTTCGGCCCGAAGTCTTGTCCAGGCGAGCGAGCCACACATTTCCATTGCTTCCAGAACGGGTTCCAGAAGATGGCGACCATTTCCCTGTTCAATGGCCTGGCGAATCATAGTGGCCTGCTCAGGTGTGCCGTGCTGCATGGCATGCAACAGTGGGAGAGTGGGTTTCCCTTCGTTGAGGTCATCTCCCACATTTTTCCCCAGCGTTGCGCCGTCGGCACTGTAATCAAGCAGGTCATCGATAAGCTGGAAGGCTGTACCAATGTAGCGGCCATAATCTTGCAGCGCGAGTTCTTGCTCTGGTGACGCTCCAGCAAGAATGCCGGAACATTGCGAAGCCGCTTCAAACAGGCGTGCTGTTTTACTGTAAATAACCCGCATGTAGCTTTCTTCTGTAATATTCGGGTCGTTGACGTTCATTAGCTGAAGTACTTCCCCTTCAGCAATAACGTTGACGGCCGCCGACATCACTTCCAGTATTTTGAGTGAGCCCAGTTGAGTCATCATCTGGAATGCGCGGGTGTAGATAAAATCACCAACCAGAACACTGGCAGCATTACCAAAAGCGGCATTTGCCGTCGCTTTACCACGGCGCATATCTGATTCATCAACAACGTCATCATGGAGCAACGTCGCGGTATGAATAAATTCAATTAAGGCCGCAATAGTGACGTGCGCGTTGCCGTTATAACCCAGTGCACGGGCAGAAAGCACTGCGATCATTGGACGAATGCGTTTCCCGCCACCACTGACGATGTAGTACCCCAACTGGTTGATTAGCTGAACGTCAGAGTTGAGCTGATCCAGAATTGTCGCGTTTACGCCCGCCATATCTTGCGCGGTTAACTCGGTTATTTTCTCTAAATTCATCGCAAAAGTCTGGCTGTTGCCCGGTTTATCCCGTTCGACGGAACATGTTATTGGGTATCTGTCTGGTCATCAAATACAGATTGTACTGAAAAAATGCGCTTAATAAATGGAACATTGTGCGTAGTGTTTTTTTTCTACACGAATTGATGATGGTACTTGTCAAATGTCCAGGATTTGCGTAATATTCGCGCCCTATTGTGATTATTTATAGTGCGCACTGAAAACACAAAGGTGTGTGCGGAAAGCGGAGTTTTTTATGTACGCGGTTTTCCAAAGTGGTGGTAAACAACACCGAGTAAGCGAAGGTCAGACCGTTCGCCTGGAAAAGCTGGACATCGCAACTGGCGAAGCAGTTCAATTCGACCAGGTTCTGATGATTGCCAATGGCGAAGAAGTTAAAATCGGCGTTCCTTTTGTTGAGGGCGGCGTAATCAAAGCTGAAGTTGTTGCTCATGGTCGTGGCGAGAAAGTTAAAATCGTTAAGTTTCGTCGTCGTAAACACTATCGTAAGCAGCAGGGCCACCGTCAGTGGTTCACTGATGTGAAAATTACTGGCATCAGCGCTTAACAGGGGAGCAGATTAAATGGCACACAAAAAGGCTGGCGGCTCAACACGTAACGGTCGCGATTCTGAAGCTAAACGTCTGGGCGTAAAACGTTTCGGCGGTGAAGCAGTTCTTGCTGGCAGCATCATCGTTCGTCAGCGTGGCACTAAATTCCACGCAGGCAGCAATGTAGGTTGCGGTAAAGATCATACTCTGTTCGCTTTGTCTGACGGTAAAGTCAAGTTCGAAGTTAAAGGTCCGAAAAACCGTAAATTCGTAAGCATTGTTGCTGAATAAGTTTTTCGCGTCCCGGTAACGGATTGAAGCCCCGCAACACGTTGCGGGGCTTTTTACATTCTGACACTGGGTAAAGCGCCAGGAGCTTTAAATGAAACAACAGGCAGGAATTGGTATTGCTTTAGCCCTGACAACAGCAATGTGCTGGGGTGCATTACCTATTGCTATGAAACAGGTACTGGAGGTGATGTCTCCTCCTACTGTTGTGTTTTATCGTTTTCTGATGGCTGGCGCCGGACTGGGTCTGATTTTGACACTGAGGGGAAATTTACCTCCACTCAGAATTTTTAAAAGCCCCCGCTGGTTAGTATTACTGGCTATAGCAACAGGTGGGCTGTTTGGGAACTTTATTTTCTTTAGTTCCTCTTTGCAGTATCTGAGCCCCACAGCATCACAGGTCATTGGGCAACTTTCTCCGGTAGGCATGATGGTTGCCAGTGTCGTCATCCTGAAAGAAAAGATGCGTGGTACGCAAGTTGTTGGTGCACTGATGCTGCTTTCCGGGTTGATTATGTTTTTTAACTCCAGCCTGGTTGAAATATTTACTCGCCTGACTGACTACACGTGGGGCGTAATATTTGGTGTTTCTGCTGCCTGCGTCTGGGTCAGTTATGGGGTGGCACAGAAAGTGTTACTACGGCGTCTGGCATCTCAACAGATTCTGTTTTTGTTGTACGCTTTATGTACAATGGCGTTGCTTCCATTGGCTGACCCAATGGTTATAAAGCAACTGAGTGGGTGGCAACTGGGGTGTCTGGTGTTTTGTGGCCTGAATACACTGGTGGGTTACGGTGCGCTTGCAGAAGCAATGGCGCGCTGGCAGGCAGCGCAGGTAAGTGCATTTATTACACTGACTCCTTTATTTACGTTGCTGTTTTCAGATTTATTAGCACTGGCATGGCCGGGTTTCTTTGCCATGCCAATGTTGAATGTCATGGGTTATATCGGCGCATTTGTCGTTGTGGCGGGCGCAATGTATTCCGCGATTGGGCATCGCCTTTGGGGGCGCTGGCGTAAGCGCCAGCCGGCAATACCTGTGCCCCGTTCGGGCGAATGATCTACGGAGAAGTAAAATGAAGTTTGTTGATGAAGCAACGATCCTCGTGGTCGCAGGTGATGGCGGCAACGGGTGTGTTAGCTTCCGTCGTGAAAAGTACATCCCGAAAGGTGGCCCGGATGGTGGCGATGGTGGTGATGGTGGTGATGTCTGGCTGGAAGCTGACGAAAACCTGAATACCCTTATCGATTATCGCTTTGAAAAGTCATTCCGTGCTGAGCGCGGCCAGAATGGCCAAAGCCGTGACTGTACTGGTAAACGAGGCAAAGATGTCTCCATTCGTGTGCCTGTTGGTACCCGGGTTATCGATAAAGGTACCGGGGAAGCAATGGGCGATATGGTTTCCCACGGTCAACGTTTGTTGGTTGCAAAAGGCGGCTGGCATGGCCTGGGTAACTCACGATTTAAATCTTCAGTAAACCGCACACCACGCCAGAAAACGAATGGTACACCTGGTGAGAAGCGTGAACTCGACCTGGAGCTGATGTTGTTGGCTGATGTTGGCATGCTTGGTTTACCTAATGCAGGTAAATCTACGTTTATTCGTGCCGTATCCGCAGCAAAACCGAAAGTGGCTGATTATCCTTTTACCACCCTGGTTCCAAGCCTGGGTGTTGTGCGAATGGATAACGAAAAGAGTTTTGTGGTTGCTGATATCCCGGGTCTGATCGAAGGCGCGGCTGATGGCGCAGGGCTGGGGATTCGTTTCCTCAAGCACCTTGAACGTTGCCGTGTTTTATTGCACCTGATTGATTTGGCACCGATTGATGGTTCTGATCCGGTCGAGAATGCGCGCATTATTATTGGCGAGCTGGAGAAATACAGTGCCACTTTGGCTGCAAAACCACGCTGGCTGGTATTCAATAAAGTTGACTTGCTCGATAGTGAAGAAGCAGAACAGCGGGCCAAAGAAATTGCTACTGCGCTGGGCTGGGAAGAGAAACATTACCTGATATCTGCAGCGACACGTGATGGTGTCAATGCATTATGTTGGGATGTGATGCATTTCATTATCGAAAACCCGGTTGTTCATGAAGAAGTGGCTCAGGAAGCAGAGAAAGTTGAGTTTATGTGGGACGATTACCACCGTAAACAACTGGAAGAAATGCAGTCTGAAGCCGAAGAGCCCTGGGATGATGACGATGACTGGGATGAAGATGACGATGAAGGTGTGGAGATAATCTACGAGCGTTAATCTTCACGTAGTTGTTAAGCTAAGGCCGGGTTTCCCGGCCTTACTTTTTTGCTTCGGCTCTGTGGTATCAGCTTAAGTCAATGCGAGCCGGGAACCAGCAACCTGCATCCAGACCCTGGCTGTCGGCGCGGTTATCAATCAGCAATTTCCCCCGGTGCAGTTGCACAATACGCCGAACGATATTGAGCCCAAGCCCACTACCACCATAGCGTTGGTCAAGACGCCTGAATGGCTCCGTAATCGTTTTCCGGTGTGCCTCGTCGATTCCAGGCCCTTCATCCAGCACCTGGAGATGTGCGCCGTTGTTTTCTTCCTGTAATCGTATTTCGATACAACTCCCTTGTGGGCTGTAGCGCCAGGCATTTTCCAGCAGATTACGCAGCAGCAACCGTAATAATACCGGGTCCCCCTGTACGGAGAGCCCCTTATCTTCAGGCCAAAGTATCCGCTGATCATGCCGCTCAGCCATCTCGGTCATTTCTTCCTGAAGTGGTTCGATAATATCTTTCCACCACTGGTGCGTATCATAATGCCCGCTGGCTAAGGCTTGACCTGCCCGGGATAACATTAACAGCTGTTCAATCACATGCATCAGTTGATCCAGGCGCTGGATCAATGAATCAGCCTGCTTATTTCCGGACTGAGCCATAAGCTCAAGGTGGAGACGGATACCGGCCAGTGGGGTACGTAATTCGTGGGCAGCATCGGCGGTAAATAATCGCTCTTGCTGGATGGTACTTTCCAGCCGGGACAGCAATTGATTGAGTGCCGTGGTGACCGCCACCATCTCTTCCATCTCGGAAAACATGGGCAACGGGCTGAGGTTATCGGCGGAGCGGTTAACCAGACTACGGCTGAGTTTATTGAGAGGCTGGATAATCCAGGTAACAGCCAGAAAGGAAAAAAACAGTGTAAAGCCAACCATCACCAGTGACGGAACTAACAATGAGGCTATGGCCTCATGGATCTCTTTTTCCACATGCTGATTGCGTGCCCGGGCGGACAGCGTTTCATTAACCAGGAACCCAATTTGCTCCTGGCTCTCGTGCCACAGCCACAACACGCTGACAAGTTGAAAGAAAAGAAAAATCAACGCCAGCATTGCCATTAAACGCCGACGCATACTGTTCATACCCGGTTCTCCAGGCGATAACCGACGCCACGAACAGTTTTGATGCGTTCTTTACCCAGTTTGCGCCGCAGATTGTGAATGTGAACCTCAAGAGTATTTGAGCCAGGATCGTCCTGCCAACTATAGAGATCCTGCTGAAGTGTTTCCCGGTGAACAGTTTGACCAACTCGCATAATCAGACGGGTCAGCAAAGCAAATTCTTTGGGAGTGACTTCCACCGCGTTACCTTGCAGTAACACTTGTTGCGTCTGCAGATTTAATGTGAGGTCATCATGTTGCAACAGGTTGTCACTGTGCCCCTGGTAACGGCGAATAAGCGCCCGGGCACGGGCTTGTAATTCAGCCAGAGCGAAGGGTTTAACCAGGTAGTCGTCTGCTCCTGCATCAAGGCCACTGACCCGGTCTTCCAGTGCATCCCTTGCAGTCAGAATCAATACCGGGGTTTTCAGCCCTCGCCGGCGCCATTGACTGAGTAGTGTTGCACCATCTTTATCGGGCAGCCCAAGATCCAGAATCACCAGACTGTATTCTCCACTTTGAATCAGTGCGTCTGCATCGCTGGCTGTCGCAGCAGTATCAACAGCATACCCGTCGCCATTCAGTGCCAGAGCCAGTCCTTCTTGTAGCAGTAAATCGTCTTCAACAATGAGTAATTTCATAATTAGTTATTCTGATAGAGGTCTTTGTAGAGTCGGCTTTCAAAGCGTACCAGCGGTATCCTTCTGTTACGTTGGTCGCCGGGTTCAACGGCATAACCAGAAAGATACTGAACAAACGCCAACTGTTGCCCGGATGCCGTAGTAATGAACCCTGCAAGGTTATAAACACCCTGCAATGATCCTGTTTTTGCTGAGACTTTCCCATCTACCCCGGCTTCATGCAGCCCGGCCCGGTATTGTAGCGAGCCATCATGGCCTGCCAGTGGCAGCATTGAGATAAAGTTTAGCTGATTATCATTTTTGGCAATAAATTGTAGCACTTGCATCATGGTTGAAGGCGAAATCAGGTCATGACGTGATAAACCCGAACCATCCACCAGAATAGTGTTCCCTAAATCAATACCCGCTTTCTGCTTCAGGATTTGGCGAACAGCATCTGCACCTGCACGCCAGGTTCCCTGGACACCCAAAGTTTCCCGCCCAATGGTACGAAAAACAGTATCAGCAATCATGTTGTCAGATTTTTTCAGCATCACGCGAAGTAAATCATGAAGCGGGGCGGATTGCGTTGAGGCTAAAACCTGCCCCGGCTGGTTCAGGCGGGTTTGGCGAATCAACGTTCCGGTCACAGTTATGCCTGCACTATTCAACTCATCTTTGAGTATTTCACCTGCATAGCTGGCTCCGTCCTGTACAGCGAACGCCAAAGGTAATGGGTCTTCACGCTGAGTCAGGCAGCCTGTCAGTGTGTAGCGATTCAGGTCACCCGTGACGACATCCAGTTCACAATATTTGGCATCTGCAGAACCACGGGCAAGTGTGCGCACATTAGAAAATACATGAACAGGGTAATATGATGCCAGGCGTACCGTCGCTGTTTCATCCGGGCGGGTACTGGAAAGCGATACAGAGAAACAATTTTTATCGACGATAGCCGCAGAAGGCGGGGCGCTGAAACATTGCGTTATATCATTCCACGGCCATCCGGGGGCCTTATCGTGACTGGCGAATACTGAAGTATCAATTAAGATATTTCCCTGAATTTTTTCTATTCCCGCCTTTTTCAGGCTGGCTACCATATTGCGCAACTGCTGGCGTTTCAGTGTCGGGTCGCCGGTAAACCTCGCTATAAGGTCTCCTTGCAAAATCCCGTTATTGATGTTTCCATGGCTTTCAAGGGTTGTTGTGAAACGGTAATCAGGGCCGAGCGATAACAGGGCTGCGAGAGCCGTTATCACCTTCTGAGTACTGGCGGGTAGCGCCATCTGTTGGCCATGGTAATCAATAAGCGGTGTATCTGAACCGGCTTTTTGCACCAGAAGCGCGAGGTTAGCGCCTGGTGGGAGTTGTTTGACGTATTCGTCAACATTTGCAGCCTGAGCCTCTAAGGCGAAGGATAAAACCAGTCCAACAGCTAAACGTAAAAATCGCATAATTTTTGGCATTAAAACCTGGAAACGTGCCGTCATACTACGGTGCAATCCCCTGTAAAGTAAACGATGACCCCCAGGGAACTCCAGGTTAAAATACGTATCAAAATGCGAAATACGACTAGCCTGAAGCTTTGCTTCGGGGTAGTTTTCTTTTGTTTCTGGCCCGGTGAATGCAGAGTTTCTTCGGGCAGTACTCCGGTTGGGCGGCCAATTGTGGCCCTTGTGTCCGGGGCGTTTTTTTATAATGAGGTATAATATGCAAGCTATTCCGATGACTTTACGTGGCGCCGAAAAATTGCGCGAAGAGCTTGAGTTTCTGAAGGGCGTTCGCCGTCCGGAGATCATCGCAGCCATCGCCGAAGCGCGTGAGCACGGTGATTTAAAGGAAAATGCCGAATACCATGCCGCGCGTGAGCAACAAGGCTTTTGTGAAGGCCGTATCAAAGATATTGAAGGTAAGCTGTCTAATGCGCAGGTTATCGATGTAACCAAGTTGCCTAACAATGGTCGGGTTATCTTCGGTTCAACGGTAACAGTACTGAATCTTGATACCGAAGAAGAGGTGACTTACCGCATTGTTGGTGACGACGAGGCAGATTTTAAAAAGAATCTTATCTCTGTTAACTCACCGATTGCCCGCGGGCTGATTGGCAAAGAAGCCGATGATATCGTAGGAATTAACACCCCTGGTGGGTTAGTTGAATTTGAAATCATCAAGGTAGAATACCTCTGATTTCTGCTACGCTGGATATAACGGTTTTGTAAAGAATGGAAAAGGCCGCAATGCGGCCTTTTAACCATGAAGGGAGCGTGTCATTTTGCTCGGCCTGCGTTATAAAAATGCAGATGACTATTGCACTTTTTGTTAACGAGGCAGCGAAATTTTACGTTCCTGGGATGGGCGATAAAGCACCAGCGTTTTACCGATGACCTGTACATTACAGGCTCCGGTTTCCCGCACGATGGCTTCCACTATCAAAGTTTTCGTTTCACGATCTTCTGTGGCAACTTTAACCTTGATCAGTTCGTGGTGCTCCAGCGCTTGTTCAATCTCGGCCAGCACCCCTTCGGTCAGACCGTTATTGCCAAGCAGGACTACCGGCTTGAGCGGATGCGCGAGACCTTTCAGGTGCTGTTTTTGTTTTGTACTCAGATTCATCGTTTTTTGCTTACGTTGGGATTGAAAACGGGACATTCTACCGCCATCTCCTGATTATAGCCAAATCGCCGTGCGCTTTTTGATATCGCTCGCGGAAGATGAACCCGACTGGATTATAAAATGACAGGTAAAAAGCGTTCTGCCAGCTCTAGCCGCTGGTTGCAGGAACACTTTAGCGATAAATATGTTCAGAAGGCACAGAAAAAAGGGTTACGATCCCGTGCCTGGTTTAAACTTGATGAAATACAGCAAGGTGACAAACTTTTTAAGCCGGGTATGACGGTTGTCGACCTTGGTGCGGCACCCGGTGGGTGGTCGCAATATGTGGTAAGTCAAATCGGCGGAAAAGGTCGTATCATTGCCTGCGATCTTTTACCTATGGATCCAATCGTCGGTGTGGACTTCCTTCAGGGTGATTTTCGTGATGAATTAGTCCTGAAAGCACTTCTTGAACGTGTAGGTGATAAAAAAGTTCAGGTTGTCATGTCCGACATGGCACCTAATATGAGCGGAACACCTGCTGTTGATATTCCCCGTGCTATGTATTTGGTGGAACTGGCGTTAGAAATGTGTCGTGATATTCTGGCACCAGGTGGTAGTTTTGTAGTGAAGGTATTTCAGGGCGAAGGTTTCGATGAGTACCTGCGGGAAATTCGCTCCCTGTTTACGAGTGTTAAAGTTCGTAAGCCGGACGCTTCGCGTGCTCGCTCACGTGAAGTGTACATTGTAGCGACCGGGCGTAAACTATAGTACCCTGACGCTGTTTGTTAACACAGTTGTAATATGAGGTTAATCCCTTGAGTGACATGGCGAAAAACCTAATACTCTGGCTGGTCATTGCCGTTGTGCTGATGTCAGTATTCCAGAGCTTTGGGCCCAGCGAGTCTAATGGCCGCAGGGTGGATTACTCTACCTTCCTGTCTGAGGTCAATCAGGATCAGATTCGTGAAGCGCGTATCAACGGACGTGAGATTACCGTTACCAAGAAAGATAGTAACCGATACACGACTTATATCCCCGTAAACGATCCCAAACTTCTTGATAACCTGCTTACCAAGAACGTGAAGGTTGTTGGCGAACCACCAGAAGAACAAAGCCTGCTGGCAACGATCTTTATTTCATGGTTCCCAATGCTTTTGCTAATTGGGGTATGGATATTTTTTATGCGCCAAATGCAGGGCGGTGGTGGCAAAGGTGCCATGTCGTTCGGCAAGAGTAAGGCGCGAATGCTGACGGAAGATCAAATTAAAACCACCTTTGCCGATGTCGCGGGTTGTGACGAAGCGAAAGAAGAAGTTGGTGAACTGGTGGAATATCTCCGTGAGCCAAGCCGCTTCCAGAAATTAGGTGGTAAGATCCCGAAAGGTGTGCTGATGGTTGGCCCACCAGGGACAGGTAAAACTTTGCTTGCCAAGGCTATTGCCGGTGAAGCAAAAGTGCCGTTTTTCACCATTTCAGGTTCTGACTTTGTCGAAATGTTTGTAGGTGTGGGTGCTTCCCGTGTCCGTGACATGTTCGAACAGGCTAAAAAAGCAGCGCCCTGCATTATCTTTATCGATGAAATCGATGCTGTGGGGCGTCAGCGTGGTGCTGGTCTGGGCGGCGGTCATGATGAACGCGAGCAGACACTGAACCAGATGCTGGTTGAAATGGATGGGTTTGAAGGCAATGAAGGCATTATCGTCATTGCAGCGACTAACCGCCCGGATGTTCTGGACCCGGCTTTGTTGCGTCCAGGCCGTTTTGACCGCCAGGTTGTTGTTGGGCTGCCTGATGTGCGTGGTCGTGAGCAAATCCTTAAAGTTCATATGCGCCGTGTGCCACTGGCTCCGGATATCGACGCCGCAATTATTGCCCGCGGTACACCGGGTTTTTCCGGTGCAGACCTGGCAAACCTTGTGAACGAAGCCGCTTTGTTTGCTGCTCGTGGCAATAAACGCGTTGTGTCCATGGTTGAATTTGAAAAAGCGAAAGACAAAATCATGATGGGCGCAGAACGTCGCTCGATGGTGATGACCGAAGCTCAGAAAGAATCAACCGCATATCATGAAGCGGGCCACGCTATTATTGGGCGTTTGGTGCCGGAACATGACCCGGTACATAAAGTAACGATTATTCCTCGTGGTCGCGCATTAGGTGTAACGTTCTTCCTGCCTGAAGGCGATGCAATCAGTGCCAGCCGTCAGAAACTGGAAAGCCAGATCTCGACATTGTACGGTGGCCGTCTGGCAGAAGAGATAATTTACGGCGTTGAACATGTTTCAACCGGTGCGTCCAACGATATTAAAGTTGCGACTAACCTGGCTCGTAACATGGTTACTCAGTGGGGCTTCTCAGAAAAACTGGGGCCGTTACTGTATGCGGAAGAAGATGGCGAGGTGTTCCTTGGCCGCAGTGTGGCTAAAGCGAAACACATGTCAGACGAAACTGCTCGTATTATCGATCAGGAAGTGAAATCACTGATTGAGCGTAATTACAACCGTGCCCGTCAAATCCTTAACGATAACATGGATATCCTCCATGCTATGAAAGATGCGTTAATGAAATATG
Source organism: Mangrovibacter sp. MFB070 (assembly GCF_000705335.1). Lineage (NCBI taxonomy): Bacteria > Pseudomonadati > Pseudomonadota > Gammaproteobacteria > Enterobacterales > Enterobacteriaceae > Mangrovibacter > Mangrovibacter sp. MFB070. Next base: position 115,190 of record NZ_JJMI01000011.1, on the reverse strand, counting down.
AAACTATTGATTTACCGCAGATTGATGATTTGATGGCCCGGCGTGATGTGCGCCCACCGGCAGGCTGGGAAGACCCGAATGCCAGCAACAACACTGACAATACCTCTGGTACGCCAACAGCGCCAAAACCAGTGGATGACCCGGATATCAATAAGCCTGGAAATCCCATGTCAGAGCAGGCTGGTGATAAATAATCCCGTTTTGCTGTAATTTGTAAACCCCGGCCTGCCGGGGTTTTCTCATTTGTAACCCGTTATTCCGAAGGTAATCACATGAAACTCTTTGCTCAGGGGACTTCACTTGATCTCTCGCATCCTCATGTCATGGGGATTTTAAATGTTACGCCAGATTCTTTTTCTGATGGCGGCCAGCACAATACCCTGAATGAAGCTGTAAAACATGCCAACCTGATGATTAACGCCGGGGCGACTATTGTGGATGTTGGGGGCGAGTCAACCCGTCCTGGTGCCGCTTTAGTGAGTGCTGAAGAAGAACTTGCCCGTGTTATTCCTGTGGTTGAAGCTCTTGCGCAACGTTTCGAAGTGTGGGTTTCGGTGGATACATCTCGGCCTGAGGTTATTCGGGAATCCGCGCGTGCAGGTGCGCATCTGATTAACGATATCCGCTCTCTTACTATGCCGGGTGCAATAGAAGCTGCGGCAGAAACCGGGCTGCCAGTTTGCCTGATGCATATGCAGGGTGAACCTCGTACTATGCAGGAGGCTCCGCGTTATGATGATGTCTTTCAGGATGTAGAGCATTTCCTGACGGAACAAATTGCACGCTGTGAAGCCGCAGGCATCGCGAAAGACAAATTGTTACTCGACCCCGGCTTCGGTTTCGGTAAAAATCTGAGTCACAATTATCAGCTGCTGGCGCGTTTATCTGAACTGCATCATTTCGGTTTGCCACTATTGGTGGGAATGTCCCGTAAATCGATGGTTGGGCAACTCCTGAATGTGGGGCCGGATCAGCGCCTGAGCGGCAGCCTTGCATGTGCGGTCATCGCAGCTATGCAAGGGGCACATATTATTCGTGTTCACGATGTAAAAGAAACCGTTGAGGCGATGCGGGTTGTGGAAGCGACGTTATCAGCGAAGGAAAATAGACGCTATGAGTAACCGTAAATATTTTGGTACCGATGGGATTCGCGGCTGTGTTGGGCAGGCCCCTATTACACCTGATTTTGTTCTGAAACTGGGCTGGGCAGCGGGCAAAGTGCTGGCGCGTCACGGTTCACGAAAAGTGATTATTGGCAAAGATACCCGTATTTCAGGCTATATGCTGGAATCCGCGCTGGAAGCCGGACTCGCGGCAGCCGGTTTGTCTGCCTCGTTTACCGGGCCCATGCCAACACCGGCAGTGGCTTATTTAACCCGCACTTTTCGTGCCGAAGCTGGCATTGTCATTTCTGCATCCCATAACCCGTATTATGACAACGGTATCAAGTTTTTCTCTACCGAAGGCACCAAGTTGCCAGATGAAGTAGAAGAAGCTATTGAAGCTGAACTGGAAAAAGAGATTACTTGCGCGGAATCGGCCATGCTGGGTAAAGCCAGCCGTATTGTTGATGCTGCCGGGCGTTATATTGAGTTCTGTAAAGGTACCTTCCCGAACGAATTGAATTTGAACGGCCTTAAAGTGGTTGTCGATTGTGCCAATGGTGCAACATACCACATCGCGCCAAACGTTTTCCGAGAGTTGGGCGCTGATGTAATTGCCATGGGGTGTGAACCTAATGGGCTGAATATCAATGAAAAATGTGGCGCAACAGATGTTGCCGCGCTTCAGGCCAGGGTGATTACGGAAAACGCAGACCTTGGTCTGGCTTTTGATGGTGACGGCGATCGCGTGATCATGGTCGACCATCTCGGAAACCGGGTTGATGGTGACCAAATCCTCTACATTATTGCCCGGGAAGGCTTGCGTCAGGGCAAACTACAGGGTGGCGTGGTCGGCACTCTGATGAGTAATATGGGGCTGGAGCTGGCGCTGAAACAGCTGGGTATACCATTTGCCCGGGCTAAAGTTGGCGACCGCTATGTGCTGGAAAAAATGCAGGAAAAAGGTTGGCGCATTGGTGCGGAGAACTCTGGCCACGTAATTCTGTTGGATAAAAGCACCACGGGAGACGGTATTCTTGCCGGTCTTCAGGTTCTGGCTGCTGTGGTGCGCAATCATATGAGTCTGCATGATTTGTGCAGTGGCATGTCGCTCTTCCCGCAGATTCTGGTTAATGTCCGTTATACCGCGGGGAGTGGTGATCCGCTGGAGCACGATAGCGTGAAACAAATTACCGCAGAAGTTGAGCGTACTTTGGGTAAACGTGGGCGTGTCCTGTTGCGTAAATCGGGTACAGAACCTTTGATTCGCGTAATGGTAGAAGGTGAAGATGAAGCGCAGGTGACTCAACTGGCTAACCAAATAGCCGATGCAGTGAAAGCGGTCTGAAAATGAACGGCCGGTGAGGTGAGATTCTCGCTTTACCGGCTGAAATCTACGCGTGTTGCCGCTTTTTTCTGCAATTGAATCATTGCGAAGAAAATGGTCTTGCACAGTGCATGCGCTTTGGTTAGTATTCACACCCGCTTCAGTGGGGAATGACAAATACCCACGTCTTTTTGGTTAGAAGCATTGGCATGCGGAAATCCGCAAGGAACAGGTTAATTATGTACGAAGCTCTTTTAGTCGTTTTCCTTATTGTAGCCATCGGCCTTGTTGGCTTGATTATGCTGCAGCAAGGTAAAGGTGCTGATATGGGTGCCTCCTTTGGCGCAGGCGCTTCTGCAACTCTGTTTGGTTCAAGCGGTTCTGGTAACTTTATGACCCGCATGACTGCCGTGCTGGCAACACTGTTTTTTATTATCAGCCTGGCGCTGGGTAATATCAACAGTAACAAAACCACCAAGGGAAGCAGCTGGGACAATCTGAGCCAGCCCGCTCAAACTGAGCAGACTACTCAACCGGCAGCGCCAGCGCAGCCGAGCAGTGATATCCCGCACTAAGTTGTCGTATCATCGCACTTTTGTGCGAAATAAGTGCCGAGGTGGTGGAATTGGTAGACACGCTACCTTGAGGTGGTAGTGCCCGATTGGGCTTACGGGTTCAAGTCCCGTCCTCGGTACCAAATCCCAGCAAAATTTGCTTTTTTTGTGTTAAAGGCGTAGTATTTGCCACGTTTTCGGACGCGGGGTGGAGCAGCCTGGTAGCTCGTCGGGCTCATAACCCGAAGGTCGTCGGTTCAAATCCGGCCCCCGCAACCAATTTCCCTGAGAGTTGTTTTTCAAATATACTGTGAAGAGCGACAGTTCTTTTCACGATGGAATTTTGAAAAAAATTCTCATGGAAATAGTTCCAGGTCGCAGTCGCGGCTTGTAGGGTTCAGTTATATAAAGCCCCGATTTATCGGGGTTTTTTGTTATCTGACGAGAGAATAACTGGGCTTAACGCCCTTTTTTTATGTCTTGGGGGTGGGCTTGTCCACATTAGAGCAAAAGTTAACAGAGATGATTACTGCACCAGTAGAGGCTCTGGGCTACGAACTGGTTGGTATTGAGTTTGTTCGCGGTCGTACATCTACGTTGCGCATCTACATTGATAGTCCGAATGGTATAACTGTTGATGATTGCGCTGATGTCAGTCATCAGGTAAGTGCAGTTATGGATGTAGAAGATCCAATCACTGTTGCTTATAACCTCGAAGTCTCCTCTCCTGGCCTTGACCGTCCGATGTTTACTGCCGCGCATTACACGCGTTTTCTTGGTGAGGAAGTCGCGTTGGTGTTACGCATGGCGGTACAGAACCGTCGTAAATGGCAGGGCATCATCAAACAGGTTGATGGTGAAATGGTTACCGTTACGGTCGATGGCAATGATGAAGTGTTCGCACTGAGTAATATTCAGAAAGCGAACCTGGTCCCCCACTTTTAACAGTCTGGCTTGAGGCGAACCCAGGATGAACAAAGAAATTTTGGCTGTTGTTGAAGCAGTTTCTAATGAAAAAGCGGTTCCGCGCGAAAAAATTTTTGAAGCGCTGGAAACAGCCCTTGCAACAGCGACCAAGAAAAAATATGAACAAGAAATCGACGTTCGCGTCAGCATTGACCGGAAAAGTGGTGATTTTGACACTTTCCGCCGCTGGCTGATCGTTGAGGAAGTTACCCAGCCTACGCGTGAGATCACGCTTGAAGCCGCGCAGTTCGAAGATCCTGCGCTGAATCTGGGTGGCTATGTAGAAGACCAGATCGAGTCAGTGACTTTTGACCGTATCACCACGCAAACTGCAAAACAGGTTATCGTGCAGAAAGTGCGCGAAGCTGAGCGTGCAATGGTGGTTGATCAGTTCCGTGAGCATGAAGGCGAAATCATCACCGGTATGGTGAAGAAAGTGAATCGCGAAAATATCACGCTGGATCTGGGTAATAACGCAGAAGCCGTCATTCTTCGTGAAGATATGTTGCCACGTGAAAACTTCCGCCCGGGTGACCGTGTGCGTGGGGTGCTGTATTCCGTGCGTCCTGAATCACGTGGTGCGCAGTTATTTGTGACCCGCGCTAAGCCGGAAATGCTGATTGAGCTGTTCCGCATTGAAGTTCCGGAAATTGGTGAAGAAGTCATCGAAATTAAAGCTGCGGCTCGTGACCCGGGTTCTCGCGCAAAAATTGCTGTGAAAACCAATGATAAACGCATTGACCCTGTTGGCGCATGCGTTGGGATGCGTGGGGCACGCGTACAGGCAGTATCAACTGAACTTGGCGGCGAGCGTATTGATATCGTGCTGTGGGATGATAATCCTGCTCAGTTCGTTATCAATGCAATGGCGCCTGCTGATGTCGCTTCCATTGTGGTTGATGAAGACAAACACACGATGGATATTGCGGTAGAAGCGGGTAACCTGGCGCAGGCTATTGGTCGTAACGGTCAAAACGTTCGCCTGGCTTCTCAACTGAGTGGCTGGGAACTGAATGTCATGACGGTGGAAGACCTGCAAGCTAAGCACCAGGCTGAAGCACACGCAGCCATTGATACGTTCACCAAGTATCTCGATATTGATGAAGATTTCGCGACTGTTCTGGTAGAAGAGGGCTTCTCCTCACTGGAAGAACTCGCGTATGTCCCGATGAAAGAATTACTTGAAATCGATGGGCTTGATGAACCTACTGTAGAAGCATTACGTGACCGCGCGAAAAATGCGCTGACCACGCTGGCGTTGGCGCAGGAAGAAAGCCTCGGTGATAAGAAACCTACCGACGATCTGATCAACCTTGAAGGTATGGATCGTGCGCTGGCCTTTAAACTGGCTACGCGTGGTATTAGTACGCTGGAAGATCTCGCTGAGCAGGGCATTGATGACCTGTCAGATATTGAAGGCTTAACCGATGAGAAAGCCGGGGCGCTGATTATGGCTGCCCGAAATATTTGCTGGTTCGGCGACGAAGCGTAATAAACTGTAGCAGGAAGGAACAGCATGACAGATGTGACTATTAAATCGCTGGCCGCGGAGATTCAGACTCCAGTGGATCGCCTGATACAGCAATTTGCTGATGCCGGGATCCGCAAATCGTCTGAAGATTCAGTGACAGCACAAGAAAAGCAAACTTTGCTGGCATTTTTGAACCGTGAACATGGTTCAGGGCCGGACAAGTTAACATTGCAGCGCAAAACGCGCAGCACTTTGAGTATTCAGGGTACCGGTGGTAAAAGTAAATCGGTACAAGTTGAAGTCCGCAAAAAGCGCACCTTTGTAAAACGTGATCCGCAAGAAGCTGAGCGTCTTGCCGCGGAAGAGCAAGCGCAGCGTGAGGCGGAAGAGCTGGCCAGTCGTGAAGCAGAGGAATCTGCTAAACGTGAGGCTGAGGAAAAGGCCAAACGCGAAGCGGAAGAGAAAGCCAAACGCGATGCCGATGAACATGCGAAGCGTGAGGCCGCTGAACAAGCGAAACGTGAAGCTGCGGAAAATAGCAAAGTGAGCAATCAACAATCCGAACAACAGAAAGCCGTACAGGCTGAGAAAGCCCGTCGTGAATCAGAAGCAGCAGAGCTGAAACGTAAGGCTGAAGAAGAAGCCCGCCGCAAAATTGAAGAAGAGGCTCGCCGCGTTGCAGACGAAGCGCGTCGCATGGCGGAAGAGAATGCCGACAGTTGGCGTAATACTGAGGAAGAAACGGAAAGCAGCGACTATCACGTTACGACGTCTCAGCATGCTCGTCAGGCTGAAGATGATAATGACCGTGAAGTTGAAGGTGGCCGTGGCCGTGGTCGCAATGCTAAAGCTTCACGTCCTAAGAAAGGTAACAAACACGCTGAATCCAAAGCTGACCGTGAAGAAGCTCGTGCCGCTATTCGTGGTGGTAAAGGTGGTCGTCAGCGTAAAGGCAGCGCTCTGCAACAAGGTTTCCAGAAACCTGTTCAGGCAGTTAACCGTGATGTCATGATTGGTGAAACCATCACCGTTGCGGAACTGGCTAACAAAATGGCGGTGAAAGGTTCTCAGGTCATCAAAGCAATGATGAAAATGGGCGCCATGGCAACCATCAACCAGGTGATTGACCAGGAAACCGCTCAGCTTGTTGCTGAGGAAATGGGTCACAAAGTTATCCTGCGTCGTGAGAACGAGCTGGAAGAAGCGGTAATGAGCGACCGTGATACTGGTGCTCAGGCAGAACCGCGTGCACCTGTTGTTACTATCATGGGTCACGTCGACCACGGTAAAACGTCTCTGCTGGACTACATTCGTTCTACGAAAGTTGCTTCTGGTGAAGCTGGCGGTATTACCCAGCATATCGGTGCTTATCACGTTCAGACTGATAACGGCATGATTACTTTCCTGGATACCCCTGGCCACGCAGCGTTTACCGCAATGCGTGCTCGTGGTGCTCAGGCAACAGATATCGTAGTGCTGGTTGTTGCAGCAGACGATGGCGTGATGCCGCAAACTATTGAAGCTATCCAGCACGCTAAAGCGGCGAAAGTCCCGGTAGTGGTTGCTGTGAACAAGATTGATAAACCAGAAGCAGATCCGGATCGCGTTAAAAACGAACTGGCTCAGTACGGTATCATTCCGGAAGAATGGGGTGGTGAATGCCAGTTCGTTCATGTTTCTGCAAAAGCAGGCACCGGTGTTGATGAGCTGCTGGATGCTATCTTGCTGCAATCTGAAGTACTGGAACTGAAAGCTGTACGTAATGGTATGGCGAGCGGTGTGGTCATCGAATCCTTCCTGGATAAAGGCCGTGGTCCGGTAGCAACTGTACTGGTTCGTGAAGGTACGTTGCATCGTGGCGATATCGTTCTGTGCGGTTTCGAATATGGCCGTGTTCGTGCAATGCGTAACGAACTGGGCAAAGATGTAGAAGAAGCGGGTCCGTCAATTCCAGTAGAAATCCTGGGCTTGTCTGGTGTACCAGCTGCCGGTGATGAAGCCACGGTTGTTCGTGATGAGAAAAAAGCGCGTGAAGTTGCGCTGTATCGTCAGGGTAAATTCCGTGAAGTTAAACTGGCTCGTCAGCAGAAATCTAAACTGGAAAACATGTTTGCTAACATGACTGAAGGTGAAGTTTCTGAGGTTAACATCGTACTGAAAGCCGACGTTCAGGGTTCTGTTGAAGCAATTACCGACTCTCTGATCAAGCTGTCCACAGATGAAGTAAAAGTGAAAATTGTGGGCTCTGGTGTTGGTGGGATTACTGAGACCGATGCGACGCTGGCTGCTGCATCCAACGCGATTGTTGTAGGCTTTAACGTCCGTGCCGATGCTTCTGCTCGCCGGGTTATTGAAGCTGAAAGCATCGACCTGCGCTACTACTCCGTTATCTATAACCTGATTGACGAAGTTAAACAGGCTATGAGCGGTATGCTGGCTCCGGAATACAAACAGCAAATTATCGGCCTGGCTGAAGTTCGTGATGTGTTCAAATCACCGAAGTTTGGCGCGATTGCAGGTTGTATGGTTACGGAAGGTGTGGTTAAACGTCACAACCCAATTCGTGTTCTGCGTGATAACGTGGTTATCTATGAAGGCGAGCTGGAATCTCTGCGTCGCTTTAAAGATGACGTTAACGAAGTCCGTAATGGTATGGAATGTGGTATCGGCGTTAAGAACTACAATGATGTTCGCACCGGCGACATGATTGAAGTCTTCGAAATTATCGAAGTTCAACGTACCATTTCCTAATCCCTTTCGGGGCTCGGTAGGATTATTAAGGGGGGCCTGGTGCCCCCCTGATTTGTCTGGAGAAAATATTATGGCGAAAGAGTTTGGTCGCCCGCAGCGCGTATCTCAGGAAATGCAGAAAGAAATCGCAATCATTCTGCAGCGTGAAATTAAAGATCCGCGCGTAGGTCTGATGACAACTGTCTCAGGTGTTGAAGTATCCCGTGATTTAGCTTACGCAAAAGTTTATGTCACCTTTCTGAATGATCAGGATGAAGCCGCGGTAAAAGCTGGCGTGAAAGCGCTACAGGATGCATCTGGTTATATTCGTATGTTGCTGGGTAAAGCCATGCGTTTGCGCATTGTTCCAGAACTGACATTCATCTACGACAACTCTCTGGTTGAAGGGATGCGGATGTCAAACCTGGTCAGCAGTGTGGTTAAGCAGGATGAAGAGCGCCGTTCCAATTCGGAAACGGATGACAGCACCCGGGAGGACTGATGAGTCGTCCTCGTCGGCGTGGGCGCGATGTCCATGGCGTTTTATTGCTGGATAAACCTCCTGGCCTGTCATCGAATGATGCGCTGCAAAAAGTAAAACGTCTCTTTAATGCTAACCGGGCTGGTCACACAGGGGCGCTCGACCCACTGGCAACCGGCATGCTGCCTGTTTGCCTTGGTGAAGCAACCAAGTTTTCCCGTTACTTGTTGGATTCAGACAAGCGATACCGTGTTATTGCCCGGCTTGGGCAGCGCACCGATACCTCAGATGCAGATGGCATGGTTGTTCAGGAGCGCCCGGTTACCTTCAGTGAAACAGAACTGCAGCAGGCGCTGGAAACCTTCCGTGGTGAAACGCAACAAGTGCCATCCATGTTCTCTGCTCTTAAGTACCAGGGCCGGCCTTTATATGAATACGCCCGTCAGGGCATTGAAGTTCCCCGCGAGGCGCGTGCCATTACTGTGTACGAGTTGGTGTTTATTCGCCACGAGGGTAATGAGCTTGAGCTGGAAATCCATTGCTCCAAAGGTACTTATATTCGCACTATCATTGATGATCTGGGTGAAAAACTGGGTTGTGGTGCGCATGTAACTTTTCTGCGGCGTTTAGCCGTCAGTAAATATCCGGTCGAGCGTATGGTGACCCTTGAGCACCTGAATACACTGGTTGCTAAGGCCCAGGAAGAGGGCACTGGTATTGAGACAGTACTGGACCCTCTGCTGATGCCAATGGACAGCCCGGCGGCTGACTTCCCTCAAGTGAATTTGCAGCCCGCTGTCGCTGCTTATTTCAAACAAGGGCAGCCAGTCAGGGTTGCTGGGGTACCTTCTGATGGTTTGGTTCGCGTCACAGAAGGTGAGCCTGGCGAGTTTATCGGTATGGGCGAAATTGATGACGAAGGCCGTGTTGCGCCGCGCCGTTTGGTTGTGCATTATCCGGCATAGTCTTACCTTGCGATAACCTGTCCGCGCAGGTAGAATAGCGCGGCTCTGGGGCTGCTGAATTAGAGATTGGCGCCCTGTTTTCTTATTTAATTACTGGAGTTCAAAATGTCTCTAAGTGTTGAAGCTAAAGCTAAAATCGTTTCTGAGTTCGGTCATGGTGCTAACGACAGTGGTTCAACTGAAGTTCAGGTTGCCCTGCTGACTGCACAGATCAACCACCTGCAAGGTCACTTTGCAGAGCACAAAAAAGATCACCACAGCCGTCGTGGTCTGCTGCGCATGGTTTCTCAGCGTCGTAAGCTGCTTGACTACCTGAAACGTAAAGATGTTGCACGCTATTCTTCCCTGATCGAACGTCTGGGTCTGCGTCGCTAATATTTGCGAGTTTCTGAAAAAGGGGCCTCCAGAGGCCCCTTTTTTCAACTCAAAAGCAGCAATTAACCAGAAAGTAATGTATTGTTGCTTTTAATAGTCTTTATTGCTGAGGTTCGCGCGGCTAATGAAAGCACATAAAATTTTTCTGTGTTTCCATTAGTCGCGAGGGAGCATAAAGGCTGGTAATCACAACAGCACTTTGTTGTGCTGTCACTCGTCTAAAGAAAGGATACTATTTTGCTTAATCCGATCATTCGTCAATTCCAGTATGGTCAACATACCGTCACCATCGAAACTGGCATGATGGCTCGCCAGGCAACTGCAGCCGTGATGGTCAGCATGGATGACACCGCCGTTTTCGTTACCGTTGTTGGTGCTAAAAAAGCGAAACCCGGCCAGGATTTCTTCCCTCTTACAGTAAACTACCAGGAACGTACTTACGCGGCTGGCCGTATCCCAGGCGGTTTTTTCCGTCGTGAGGGGCGTCCAAGTGAAGGCGAAACACTGATTGCTCGTCTGATTGACCGCCCGGTTCGCCCGCTGTTCCCGGAAGGTTTTGTTAATGAAGTTCAGGTTATTGCAACGGTTGTTTCTGTTAACCCGCAGGTTCACCCTGATATCGTTGCTATGATTGGTGCTTCTGCTGCCCTTTCCCTGTCTGGTATTCCGTTCAATGGCCCAATTGGTGCTGCGCGTGTTGGTTATATCAATGACCAGTATGTTCTGAACCCAACTGCCGATGAACTGAAAAACAGCCAACTGGATTTAGTGGTTGCAGGTACTGATAACGCCGTGCTGATGGTTGAGTCTGAAGCTGAACTGCTGAGCGAAGACCAGATGCTGGGTGCTGTGGTCTTTGGTCACGACCAGCAACAGATTGTTATCGAAAATATCAAAGCGCTGGTTGCTGAAGCGGGCAAACCGCGTTGGGACTGGCAGCCAGAAGCAGTTAACGAAGCATTGAATGCGCGTGTTGCTGCTCTTGCTGAAGCGCGTCTGAGCGATGCATACCGCATTACTGACAAACAAGAGCGTTATGCTCAGGTTGATGTCATTAAATCTGAAGTCATTGCTGCTCTGTTGGCAGAAGATGAAGCCCTGGACGAAAACGAACTGGGTGAAATTCTGCATGCGCTGGAAAAAACAATTGTCCGTAGCCGCGTACTGGCTGGGGAACCGCGCATTGATGGCCGTGAAAAAGATATGATTCGTGGCCTGGATGTGCGCACAGGCGTTCTGCCGCGTACTCACGGTTCAGCACTGTTTACCCGTGGCGAAACTCAGGCTCTGGTTACTGCAACCTTAGGGACTGAACGTGACGCGCAAAACATCGATGAACTGATGGGCGAGCGTACTGATCGCTTCCTGTTCCACTATAACTTCCCTCCATATTCTGTGGGTGAAACCGGGATGGTGGGTTCGCCAAAACGCCGTGAAATTGGTCATGGTCGTCTGGCTAAACGTGGTGTGGCGGCTGTTATGCCGGCTGCAGATCGTTTCCCGTACACTGTGCGTGTTGTTTCTGAAATCACTGAGTCCAATGGTTCTTCTTCCATGGCTTCTGTCTGCGGTGCGTCTTTAGCACTGATGGATGCGGGTGTACCGGTGAAAGCTGCTGTTGCGGGTATCGCAATGGGCCTGGTTAAAGAAGGCGATAACTTTGTTGTCCTTTCTGATATTCTGGGCGATGAAGATCACCTTGGCGATATGGACTTTAAAGTAGCGGGTTCTCGTGAAGGTATCACTGCTTTGCAGATGGATATCAAAATCGAAGGTATCACTCGCGAAATCATGCAGGTTGCTTTGAACCAGGCTAAAGGTGCGCGTCTGCACATTCTGGGTGTGATGGAACAAGCAATCAATGCACCGCGTGGTGACATTTCTGAATTTGCACCGCGTATCCATACGATTAAGATCAACCCTGATAAGATCAAAGACGTTATCGGTAAAGGTGGTTCTGTAATCCGCGCTCTGACTGAAGAAACCGGTACAACCATTGAGATTGAAGATGACGGTACTGTGAAAATCGCAGCAACTGATGGCGATAAAGCAAAACATGCTATTCGTCGCATCGAAGAAATTACTGCTGAGATTGAAGTTGGTCGCATCTATAATGGTAAAGTTACCCGTATCGTTGATTTCGGTGCGTTTGTAGCGATTGGCGGCGGTAAAGAAGGTCTGGTGCATATTTCTCAGATTGCCGACAAGCGTGTAGAAAAAGTGACAGACTACCTGCATATGGGCCAGGAAGTTCCGGTTAAAGTACTGGAAGTTGACCGCCAGGGCCGTGTACGTCTGAGCATGAAAGAAGCTGTTGAGCAGCCAAAAGCACAGGAGCAGGAAGAAAAATCAGCTCCGGATGCAGCGGTTGATACTCAGGCAGAGTAATCTCGCTCTATGGCATATTAATACCCGATACCGTCTGTAAATGTGTTGCCTGCCAGTGCCGCACTGGCGGGTAATAAAAACAGTATCTGGAATGCGGAGTTGGCTCTTCATGGTGACATGAAGAGCTGTTTCATTCAGGGCAGGAAGCCATGTTATACAGCCGGGTAACAGGACGTTCATCCATTTGTTGTCTTCGGGAGTAGGAAATGAAGCCTTTTTTGCGCTGGTGTTTCGTTGCGACAGCCCTGACGCTGGCGGGATGCAGCAACTCTGCCTGGCGTAAGGATGAAGTGCTTGCTGTTCCTTTACAGCCAACACTACAGCAGGAAGTTATCCTGGCACGGATGGAACAAATTCTTGCCAGTCGGGCTTTAACCGAAGATGAACGCGCACAGCTTTTATATGAGCGCGGAGTGTTGTATGATAGTCTCGGTCTGAGAGCTTTAGCGCGGAATGATTTTTCTCAAGCGCTGGCAATCCGACCAGATATGCCTGAGGTTTTTAATTATCTCGGGATTTACTTAACGCAGGCGGGCAATTTTGATGCCGCTTATGAAGCGTTTGATTCTGTACTTGAGCTTGATCCAACTTACAACTATGCGTATTTAAACCGTGGTATCGCGCTGTATTACGGCGGTAGGTACCGGTTAGCGCAAGATGATCTGCTGGCGTTTTATCATGACGATCCTAACGATCCTTTCCGTAGCCTGTGGCTTTACCTTGACGAAAGCAAGTTAAACGAACAACAGGCAAAAGACGCGTTAAGACAACGCTTCAATAAATCGGACAGGGAGCAATGGGGATGGAATATTGTCGAATTCTACCTTGGTGATATCAGTGAAAGCACACTGATGGAAAGACTCAAGGCAGATGCAACGGATAACACCTCGCTCGCTGAGCATCTCAGTGAAACCAACTTCTATTTAGGTAAGCATTACCTAAGTCTGGGGGATAAGGACAGTGCTGCGGCATTGTTCAAATTAGCGCTTGCTAACAACGTTCATAACTTTGTCGAGCATCGCTATGCATTGTTGGAATTATCGCTCTTGGGCCAGGAGCAAGATGACCTGGCAGAATCGGACCAGCAATAGCTGACGAATTTTTTCAGCCCTTTTTATCGAGTCTTCACCTTCAGGGGTGAGGGCTGTTTTGTTCGTCAATTCAACAAATTTGAGCCGGTTCACACTTTTCAATGAAAATTGCAGATCGTTTTCACGATGAGTTATGTAGACTGGCCGCCATTGACACTGAGGCACTTGTACTACATGGCTGATATTGAAACCACCTTTTCCGAACTGGGCCTGAAAGCCCCAATCCTTGAAGCACTGAACGACCTGGGTTACGAAAAACCTTCTCCGATTCAGGCTGCATGCATCCCGCACTTACTGGAAGGGCGTGATGTTCTGGGGATGGCCCAAACCGGGAGTGGCAAAACCGCAGCGTTTTCGCTGCCGTTACTGAACAATATTGATCCTGAGTTGCGCGCACCGCAAATCCTGGTTCTGGCTCCAACCCGTGAGTTGGCCGTTCAGGTTGCAGAAGCATGCAATGACTTTTCTAAACATATGCGTGGTGTAAACGTTCTGGCCCTTTACGGCGGCCAGCGTTATGACGTGCAACTGCGCGCCCTGCGCCAGGGGCCGCAAATCGTTGTGGGTACACCAGGCCGTCTGCTGGACCACCTGAAACGTGGCACCCTTGATCTTTCCCAACTGAAAGGTCTGGTTCTGGATGAAGCAGATGAAATGCTGCGCATGGGTTTCATCGAAGACGTTGAAACTATCATGGCGGAAATTCCTGCAGGTCATCAGACCGCACTGTTTTCTGCAACTATGCCAGAAGCGATTCGCCGCATTACGCGTCGCTTTATGCAAGACCCGCAGGAAGTGCGGATCCAGACCAGCATTAATACGCGTCCTGATATCAGCCAGAGCTACTGGACTGTATATGGCATGCGTAAAAACGAAGCTCTGGTTCGTTTCCTTGAAGCTGAAGATTTTGATGCGGCGATTATTTTCGTGCGTACCAAAAATGCGACCCTTGAAGTGGCCGAAGCTCTGGAACGTAATGGTTACAACAGTGCTGCACTGAACGGTGATATGAACCAGGCTCTGCGTGAACAAACGCTGGAGCGCCTGAAAGATGGCCGCCTGGACATTCTGATTGCAACAGACGTTGCCGCACGTGGTCTGGACGTTGAGCGTATCAGCCTGGTTGTGAACTACGACATCCCGATGGATGCGGAGTCTTACGTTCACCGTATTGGCCGTACTGGTCGTGCTGGTCGTGCTGGCCGCGCTTTGCTGTTCGTTGATAACCGTGAACGTCGCCTGCTGCGTAACATTGAACGCACTATGAAGCTGACCATTCCGGAAGTGGAATTGCCGAATGCGGAGTTACTGGGCGAGCGCCGCCTGGCTAAATTCTCTGCAAGTGTTCAGCAGCAACTGGAAAGCAGCGATCTTGATCTGTACCGTGCACTGTTAAGCAAACTGCAGCCGGGTGAAGAAGCTGATATGGAAACGCTGGCAGCAGCATTGCTGAAAATGGCTCAGGGTGAGCGTCCGCTGATTCTGCCGCCGGATCCGGTAATTGAGCGCCGTCCGCGCCGTGAATTCCGTGACCGTGACGATCGTAGTGATCGCCGTGGCGAGCGCGGTGAACGTGGTGAGCGTAGTGATCGTCCTCGCCGTGAACGCCGTGATGCTGGTGAAATGGAACTCTACCGTATCGAAGTGGGCCGTGACGATGGCGTTGAAGTTCGTCATATCGTTGGTGCAATTGCAAACGAAGGCGATATCAGCAGCCGTTACATCGGTAACATTAAACTGTTTGGTTCACACTCCACCATTGAACTGCCAAAAGGCATGCCAGGCGAAGTGTTACAGCATTTCACCCGCACTCGTATTCTCAACAAACCGATGAATATGCAGTTACTGGGTGATGCACAGCCGCGCGGCGAACGCCGTGGTGGTGGCGGTGACCGTGGCCGTAACTTTGGCGGTGAACGCCGTGAAGGTGGCCGTGGTGAAGGCCGTCGCTTCGGTGGTGGTGAGCGCCGCGAAGGTGGTCGTCCGTTTAATGGTGAACGCCGTGATAACCGCGACAGCCGTGCCCCGCGCCGTGACGACTCAACAGGTCGCCGCCGCTTTAGCGAAGCATAATTCAGTATAACTACTGTTATTCAGGCCCTGCGTAAGCAGGGCCTTTTTTTTGCTATTTTTCCCCTGATTACATGCTCACTTTAGTGAAATAATTAGCTGTAAACTCATGTTTACATTTTACACTTCACTACGCTTTTGCTATTTCAGGCAACGTTATTTCAGCGTGTACTCATGTACTGGTACAATGTTCCATATAATTACTGACCCAAAAATGGGTTAAATGGAGCTTGTATGGCAACACTCACAACATCATCTTCGGCCTCTGTATCTGTTTGGGGCGGAGTGATGCTTATTGCAGGTACCATCATTGGTGCCGGTATGTTTTCTCTGCCCGTTGTGATGTCTGGTGCCTGGTTTTTTTGGTCTCTGGCAGGACTGGCTTTTACCTGGTTTTGCATGCTGCACTCCGGGTTGATGATCCTTGAGGCAAACCTCAATTATCGCCCGGGAGCAAGTTTTGATACTCTGACGCGGGACTTACTGGGCAAAAAGTGGAATTTGCTCAATGGCCTGTCCATTGCATTTGTCTTGTATATCCTTACCTATGCGTATATTTCTGCAAGTGGCTCTATTCTGCAGCATACTTTTTCTTCTTTCTCCCTGAATATTTCAGCCCGTTTTGCCGGGACAGGGTTTGCACTGTTGATTGCCTTTATTGTCTGGCTGAGCACAAAAGCAGTGAACCGGGTAACTGCCATTGTGCTGGGGGCAAAAGTGATTACGTTCTTTCTCACTTTTGGCACACTGCTGGGGCATGTCCAGCCAGCCATATTGCTTAACACCGCAGACAGCAACCCACATTATGCGCCGTATTTGTTGATGACCCTGCCATTCTGCCTGGCTTCATTTGGTTATCACGGCAATGTCCCGAGCCTTGTGAAGTACTATGGGAAAAATCCGGCGGCTATCGTGCGTTGCCTGGTGGGGGGCACCCTTATCGCGCTTGGCCTGTATACTGTGTGGTTACTGGGAACGATGGGGAATATCCCGCGTCATGACTTTATTGATATCGCTGCAAAAGGCGGCAACATTGATGCGCTGGTTCAGGCTTTGGGTAGTGTACTGAACAGTAAAAGCCTGGGGTTGCTGCTGGTGGCGTTTTCTAATTTTGCTGTGGCAAGTTCTTTTCTGGGCGTGACTCTGGGGTTGTTCGATTATCTGGCTGACCTGTTCGGCTTTGATGACACGGCGTCTGGCCGCCTGAAAACAGCCGGGCTAACTTTTCTGCCCCCGGTTGCCGGGGCTTTGTGCTGGCCAAATGGTTTTCTCTATGCAATTGGTTATGCCGGCCTGGCAGCAACTATTTGGGCAGCAGTTGTTCCGGCTCTGTTGGCACGGAAATCACGCAAGCGTTTCCCGGATGCGCCGTTTCGGGTGTGGGGAGGAAAACCGCTCATTGTACTGGTTCTTTGCTTTGGCATCGTGAACGCGGTGGTTCACATTCTTTCCAGTTTTAATTTGTTGCCTGCTTACCAGTAAACCGCAAAACGCAGGGCTGCCCCCTGCGTAAGCCCGTTATTCCAGACTCGCTTTGACTTCCATTGCCAGTTCGAAGGAGTGCAGGCGGGCCTGGTTATCAAAGATTTGCCCATTAACCATAATTTCATCTGCCTGGGTTTCCCGTAGCAAGCTTAACAGGCCATGGCGCACTTTAGCTTTATCGCCAACCAGAGACATACTCAGTGCCTGCTGAACACCATATTGCTCTGCCGGGCTCCAGAAATTAGCAATATTTTGGATTGGCTGGGGTAATTTGCCTGTTTCGCCGCGGCGTAACTTTACAAATGCCTGTTGCATTGAAGTAAACAAAAACTCAGCATCACGGTTGCTGTCAGCAGCAATAATATTAATGCACACCATAGCATAAGGCTTTTCAAGGTGCTTGGAAGGTACGAAGTTGCTGCGGTAAAGCTGCAGGGCCTGAAACAGCATATCGGGTGCAAAATGCGATGCAAAAGCAAAAGGTAGCCCGAGCTTTGCCGCCAGTTGAGCGCTATACAGGCTGGAGCCTAAAAGCCATACCGGGATGCGCAGCCCATAGCCCGGTACAGGGTGTACGGCAGAAGCGTTTTCACTGGCATCGAACCAGTTGATCAGTTCACTGACATCCTCCGGGAAGCTGTCCAGTTCGCTATTCATGTGGCGACGTAATGCTGCCATTGTACGGTGATCACCCCCCGGAGCACGGCCTAACCCCAGGTCTATACGCCCCGGAAAGAGCGTTTCCAGCGTACCAAATTGCTCCGCAATAACCAGGGGAGAATGGTTCGGCAGCATAATACCACCAGACCCCAAATGAAGAGTGGTGGTATTAGCCGCAAGGTAGCCAATAAGCACGGAGGTTGCTGCGCTGGCTATACCCGACATATTGTGGTGTTCTGCCAGCCAGTAGCGGTGGTAGCCGAGTTTCTCAGCAAGCTTTGCCAACTCAAGAGAGTGGCTGAAAGCTGTGCCTGCTTCAGCACCTTCCGGTACAGGGGCAAGGTCAAGAACAGAAAACGGTACACTGGCGTAATCAGACATAAGCACTCGCTTTTATCGCATCGTTGAGAAAAAAATAACTACTGCCGGGCAGATGGCTTTAGCATCTGCCCGTTCATGTAATTTTAATACTGCATTAAAGATTGATGATGCGCGTTAACAATGCGAGCTGTTTCAGACTTCGAGGTTAAGGCCTGCGAGGCGTTTCCAGTAACCGTTACAATCGTGGTGGTTCTCCAGTGCCAGGGGTTTTTCACCCAACTCATTGGCGCGGAAGTGTTTGAGCACATCCAGCGTTCCCAGCCCCATTGGCGACAACCGGACAATATCCACCAGACCTTGCATACCGGCTAATTCATTACCAAGGTTGTACACATAGCCACTCATGGTCTGAATCCCATTGAGCACGAAAACTTGCTGGTCTTCCTGTGAGCGCATATTGCGGCCAACCGGGTATTTGATACAGCAGGTCTCGCACTCATCCTTTGCCCGGTTTTCTGAACGCGCAGTAAAACAACGTGCAGAATATGCCAGCGGCAGGTGGCCATAACTGAGAACTTCCACTTCGAACTGATTACGAATACCCAGCGTATCGCACTGCTCAAGTAATTTAATCAGCCAGTCACGGGAAAGTTCGACTGGCATACACCAACGTACCATCCCCTGATTGAGCAAAATACGCAGAGTTACGGCGTTATAGCAGTTGAGCGCATGCCCGGCGACAAAAGGTAGTTTGTGTTCCGCTGCAAGGCTGACTGTACCGAAGTCATTGGCCTCAATCAGAAACTCACCGTTATCGACATAGCGCTTCAATTCGCCCAGCTCTGAAGGCGCCTGGACGAGAGCGAGTGTGGATAAAACCACTTGCTTCCCGCTACCAGCAAGCATTTTTGCCAGCGCCATCCAGTCACCTTGCTTTGTTGCCCGGCGCTTACTGCAAACGGCTTCGCCCAGGTAAATAATATCTGCTTCACTTTTCTGTGCGGCAGTATAAAACGTTTCCAGTGTTTCTTTCGGCCAGTAATACAGCACAGGCCCTAATGAATATTTCATCTTTGCTCCTGTTACTGCCATTTCCGGTGATAGGCACCCAGGGTTGTCTGGGTACCTTCGGCCATTGCGCCCAGCGCCTGCATCCATGCATCTTGTGGCACAAAGCTTTCTGGGTCTGCACTACAGCGGTCAATCGCCTGGCGCCATACTTTGGCAACCTGAGTAACATAAGCCGGGCTGCGCTGGCGGCCTTCGATTTTGACGGAAGCTATACCCATAGACATCAATTCAGGCAGGAGCGACAAAGTGTTCAGGCTGGTGGGTTCTTCCAGTGCGTGATACAAATCGCCATCGACCCGGTAGCGGCCTTTGCACAGGGTTGGGTAGCCAGCATTTTCGTTTTCCTGGTAGCGGTCTATCAGTACGTCGTTCAACCGGGATTCCAGCCCTTGCGGCGTTTGCTGCCAGCGCACAAAACGGGCTGGTGAGCAGGCACCAACAGTATTCGGTGATTCACCCGTCAGGTAGGAAGAGAGATAGCAACGCCCTTCAGCCATAATACACAGGCTGCCAAATGCGAATACCTCCAGTGGAACCGGGGTAACGCGGGCGAGTTGTTTTACCTGGTGAATAGACAACACCCGGGGCAGAACAACACGGCTGACGGCGAAGTTATTGTGATAAAAGCGAATAGCGGCTTCATTGGTGGCGGATGCCTGAACCGAAACATGGCGCTCAACACCTGGATAGCGGCGGGCAGCGTAATCCAGCATTGCCAGGTCAGCCAGAATTAGGGCGTCTGCACCCAGTTGTGCTGCCATATCTATCGCTTTTTCCCAGCGGGCATAACCATCAGGATGGGCAAAAGTATTGATAGCGATATGCAGTTTACGTTTATGGCGATGCACAAAGTCTACTGCTTCTTGTAACCGTTTTTCGGTAAAGTTTAACCCGGCAAAATGGCGGGCGTTGGTATCATCTTTCAGGCCAATATAGACCGCGTCGGCACCATTTTCGATGGCCGCCTTCAGAGCCGGTAAATTCCCGGCCGGACAAAGCAACTCCATAGCGTTTCCTGGATTGTCTGGTAACCATCAACGTTACCGGGCTGACCGTGACCGGACAGCAAGAATTGTTAATGAAGTGCGATTCTAGTTAACCTTTACACGATACATTTTGATTTAAGGCAGCTAAAGTCGTATTCATAGCTCCAGACACGGGTAATGAAACCTGTGTAATAGTTGATTTGAGCCGCTATATCGCCAGCCTGATGTGGCAGAATAGGCGGTAATATTGTGTTAAGGAGTGAAAGCCCGTGTTGGAAAAATTGCGTACAAATCTGGTGCGTCTTGGCCCTGCGTTGTTGCGCCAGCCGGTAAAACTGACGCCATTTGCGTTGAAACGTAAAGTTCTGGAACAAGTTCTTGGCTGGCAGTTTCGTCAGGCGCTGGAAGAAGGCGAACTGGACTTTCTGGAAGGCCGCTGGCTGAGTATCGAGGTGCGTGATATCGGGCTGCAGTGGTTTACTTCGTTGCAGGATAACCAACTGGTGGTGCGTGAGCAGGCAAATGCTGATGTGAGTTTTATTGCCGATGCCAACGATCTGTTAATGGTTGCAGCACGCAAGCAGGATCCTGATACACTCTTTTTCCAGCGCCGTCTGGTGATTGAAGGCGATACCGAACTTGGCTTGTATGTTAAAAATTTGATGGATGCAATAGAGCTGGACGCAATGCCTAAGCCGTTGCGGGTTCTGCTCCTTCAGCTCGCAGGCTTTGTCGAAGCTGGCCTTGAAAATGCGCCAGCAATCAAACAGACCTCAGTAGGTGAGACATGCTAATTCGTGTGGAAATCCCCATTGATGCCCCGGGCATTGATGCACTGCTTCGCCGGGCATTTGACGGCGATGCAGAAGCGCAACTGGTTCACTCCCTGCGTGAAGACGGATTGCTGACATTAGGCCTCGTCGCAACCGATGACGAAGGCCAGGTGGTTGGCTATATTGCGTTCAGCCCGGTGGATATCGCAGGGGAAGACCGGCAATGGGTCGGGCTGGCTCCGCTGGCAGTCGATGCGCAATTTCGTGGGCAGGGGCTGGGTAAGCAACTGGTCTATGAAGGGCTGGATTCGTTAAATGAATTTGGTTATGCCGCTGTTGTTGTGCTTGGCGAACCAGATTTTTACTCACATCTGGGCTTTAAAAAAGCCGCACAGTTCGACTTGTATTGCCGTTGGCCTGAAACAGAAAATGCTTTCTTGATTTACCCTCTGGCAGAAGAGGCTCTGGTGGGCATTTCTGGCCGGGTCGATTATCACGAACATTTTAATCGCTTTTAATCCGCTGATGTGTGCAGGCTCGCCAGAAGATTAACCAGTTTTGTATTGTCGGTAAGCAGGTGCTCTTTTTCGGCCCGGGTAAATTGTTTTACCCGGTATTCTGCTCGCAGTGCCAGTGACTTATCGCCTACTGGGTAACTGAATACCAGGGTTAACTCGCCCGCGCCACGCAACGCTTTTGCGCCTTTGCCACGCTGGTGCTGGCTAAAACGGCGTTCTACATCCGTGGTAATGCCCGTGTAGAGGCGGTTATTTTGCGTGTGAATAAGGTACAGGAACCAGACAGACATAATAACAAATTGTAAGGGAGTTTCGGGCTACCTTACCACGAATTTGGGCGACCGGTGAGTGGCCGCCAGAATCACGTCGCAGGTTTAAACAAACAGGAGTCGCGATGGAATCTCTGAGTGTTATCAGCCGGTGGCTGAAGAAGCAACATGTCGTCACCTTTTGTGTCTCAAATGACAGCAGTATCTGGTGCGCTAATGCTTTTTTTTATTTTGATGAACAGCGTGTTGCGTTTTATCTGTTGAGTGACCCTGCCTCCCGGCATGGCAAGATTATCGGCCAAAGCAGCCCGGTGGCAGGTACTGTGAATGGCCAGACCAAAACAGTCGCACTGATTCGTGGCTTGCAGTATAGCGGAACTATTCGCCTGGTTGATGAAGCTGATTCAGGCCCATTTCGCGAGCCTTATTACCGGCGATTCCCAATCGCCAGAGTCCATAAGGCTCCGATTTGGGAAATTCTGGTCGATGAACTCAAATTCACCGATAACACCCTGGGGTTTGGTAAGAAATTATTCTGGTTCCGTTACCCTGAGGCTGCACGGCAGGCAGGTCTTGACCAGTGAATGTATTACTTACCGGAGCCAGTGGTTTAGTTGGCAGCCATTTGCTTGAACTGCTGGTTGCCAGCCCGCAAGTTTCTCATATCGTTATTGCTGCGCGCCGTTCACTGACCTCCCACCCGAAAGTGACCTGTATTGCTGCCCCTGAATTAGCAGACGCCCTGAATCAGGTCGCAACACCGGTCGACCTGGTTTTCTGTTGCCTTGGCACAACTCGCCATGATGCTGGCGGCACTCAGGCTTTTTACGCGGTGGATCATGATTTGGTCGTACTGACCGGGAAAACCGGGCTACGTCTTGGCGCTGAAAAAATGTTGGTGGTCAGCGCCATGGGGGCCAACCCTCGCTCACGTATCTTCTATAATCGAACAAAAGGTCTTGCAGAGCATGCTTTGATTGAGCAGGCCTGGCCTGAACTGGTCATAGCCCGTCCATCAATGTTGCTTGGTGACCGGCCCAAAAAACGTTGGACAGAAACGCTGAGCGCGCCGTTTTTTAAATGCCTGCCAGGCTCTTTGCGGGCTATCAAAGCAGCAGATGTCGCTCGGGCTCTGATGTTTAATGCATTATCCGCTAATAAATCAGCCGTTGTTGTCAGGGACTCCGCTCAACTCAGCCAGGACGCACAGCGTTACACAGTTTAAACAGATTGTTCCAGCCTGGTATCCTGGCATAGCAGGCCGCGGGACTTTTTAATCACTACATATTTTTTGAGGTTCTTATGGCAACGCAATCCGCGCCTGCTGAACGGGTGTCTGCATTTGCATGGTGGAAACCCGTCTTATTTTTCCTGGTAATGGCTGTAGGTCTTTGGTACGTAAAATGGCAACCTTATTATTTTAAAGCATTTACTGCGGCTGAAACCCACAGTATTGGGCATTCCATTATTGCTCAGGCCGAAACACATCCCTTCCAGTCTGCTATTGATTATTCGGTAGTGTATTTTCTGGCTGTCTGGAAAGCGGCTGTACTTGGTGTATTACTGGGTTCATTGATTCAGGTTTTGCTTCCCCGTAACTGGTTACTGAAAACACTGGGTCAAACTCGTTTTGGCGGTACTCTGTTTGGGGCATTATTTGCATTACCCGGCATGATGTGTACCTGTTGTGCGGCACCTGTGGCTGCCGGCATGCGCCGTCAGTCAGTCTCCATGGGAGGCGCACTGGCATTCTGGATGGGCAACCCACTGCTCAACCCGGCTACGCTGGTCTTCATGGGATTTGTGCTGGGCTGGCAATTCGCGTTAATACGTGTTGTTGCCGGGTTGGTTACCGTGCTGGGTGTGGCGTGGCTGGTACAGCGCTGGGTGAAGGAGCCTGAACTGCTCAGTGCCCGTGCTAAATCAAATGCGTTGCTGGGTAACTTACCCAGCCAGCAAACCGGTGGTTTCTTACGCCGGTGGGCATCTGCGTTATGGTGGCTGTTCTGGAGCACCATTCCGGTGTATATCCTGGCGGTATTCGTTCTGGGAGCCGCTCGTGTCTGGCTGTTCCCTCATGCAGACGGCATTATTGAAAACAACCTGTTCTGGGTTGTGGCAATGGCAATTGCCGGGTGCCTGTTTGTGATTCCTACTGCGGCTGAAATTCCTATTATTCAAACGCTGATGGCCGCAGGGATGGGAACAGGCCCTGCCATGGCGTTGTTGATAACGCTACCTGCAGTCAGCCTGCCATCACTGGTTATGCTGCATAAAACATTCCCGGCAAAAGCACTCTGGCTCACGGGGCTGATGGTTATTGTTTGCGGGAGTGTGTTGGGGGCGCTGGCGCTGATGTTCTGAGTTGTTCTGGTCAGTGACCGGTACTTTCAAAACAATAAAGCCCTGCACATGAGCAGGGCTTTATTTTCTGGCTGTAGCCTGGCGTACAAAATACTAGAATGTGGTGGCGCTTATTATTTCAGGGGGGTAAATGCAGTGGTGACATGTTTAACACCACTGACCCGGCTGGCGATATCTGCAGCCGCTTTCGCTTCAGCATCTGTTACCAGGCCCATCAGGAAAACTTCACCATTTTCAGTAGTAACTTTCACATTAGACGATTTCACTGTATCGCTTGCCAGCAACTGAGAGCGAACTTTGGTGGTTATCCACGTGTCCATGGAAACGGTACCCAGGCTGATTGGCTGCATAATCCGGATTTCATTATAGACTTCCGTTACGCCATCCACGCCCATAGCAATTTTCTTCGCTTCTTCAGACAGCGCTTGTGTCGGAGCCTGGCCTGTCAGCAGCAATTTCCCCTGATATGCCATAACATTGACCCGGGCTTCTTTTTTCAGCTGTTCATCTTTGCTCAGGGCATTACTGGCACGTAATTCCAGTGTGCCATCATCCACTTGTGTGCCTACAGTTCGTGGATCGGTAGCGGTTTTTGTTGCGACGGCTGCACTTCCCACGACTACGGCGCCAACACAGCCTTGTAACAGTAGTGCGGAAATAAGGACTGCCAGCGGCGTTAATGCCTTCATGAGTACTCCTTAGTCGTCCTGGTGAGGAAATAATGTGTTATCGATCAGATCACATAAGCAATTCACCGTCAGCATATGCATTTCCTGAATACGTGCACTGCGATGAGAAGGTATACGAATTTCGACATCTTGCGGGCCCAGCAGACCAGCAAGTTCGCCACCGTCATAACCAGTCAATGCCACAATTGACATATCACGGGTGACAGCCGCTTCCACTGCTTTAACGATGTCTCTGCTGTTGCCACGAGTCGAAATCGCCAATAAAACATCGCCATGATGGCCTAAAGCGCGCACCTGCTTGGCATAAATCTCATCATGCGAACGGTCATTGCCTATGGCGGTTAAGACCACATTATCAGCATTTAGTGCAATAGCAGGTAAACTTGGGCGCTCCGTTTCAAAGCGGTTTATCATACTGGCGGCAAAATGCTGCGCATTCGCCGCAGATGTGCCATTGCCGCAGCACAGCACTTTATTGCCGTTCAGTAAACACTGCACAATGGTGAGTGCGGCACGTGAAATTGCATCTGGCAGCGCTTCTGCGGCCGCAATCTGTGTTTGAATACTTTCGGTAAAACAGGCTTTAATTCTGTCCAGCACAATAGATCCTGATGCAATGGCTTTAATTGTCGCAGGCGGAGAATGCATTCGGTATCCATTCCGCCCGGTCATTCGTGAAGGCTAACACATCAAAACGGCAATCCACAGTATCAAAACTCTGGTTTTGTTGCGCCAGCCATAAGTTGGCAGTTTGTAACAGTTTACGCCTTTTTTGGCGAGTGATACTGGCTTGCGCACCACCATATAGTGCTGACTGGCGATAACGCACTTCAATAAAAACCAGGCACCCACCCTGTTTCATAATAAGGTCTATCTCACCTCTGCCAAAACGCACATTGGCTGCAATAAAATGTAACCCTTGTTGCTCCAGCCAGCGGCGCGCCCTCTGTTCCCAGAGCGCGCCTTTTTGTTGAGTGGCGCTTAATTGACAGGAACCACGTTTCCTTGTTGGTACATAAGCCATGGCAATTTCCGTTTGATAACACAGTCACTGTTGGCAGTCAGGTCGCCGGTATTTCCCATGACCTGGTAACCAGGCACCTGGCGAATCTGCGAGAAATGGCTGGCCAGCGTCCATGCATCGACACCCATAGCGTAAAGGCGGGCAAGTGAGTAATCGTTATTCACACTGCCGAGTGCCTGCTGCATCAGGGTATTGTTACCACCGGACAGCATCGGAATGTCACTAAATTGCAGGCCGTTCATTTCCAGACGGAAGTCTGGGCCAGTACCACCCTGGGCACTGCGAGAACTGGCGTACAGCACCGCACCGCCACTGCGGCTGCCTGAACCCATGGTTATCATCGGTTTGATTAGAGCCAGTTCGGGTTGCGTTGCCACAATGTACACCGCATCGACTTTACCCGACGTTCCGGCTGTGATGTCAGCATCTGACGGTGGAGCCGGAATGGTTAACCCACCAATGGTGACACTCTGTTGCTGTGGCAGGCTCGCCTGAACGGGGCGGCCAGTCAGCGCAATACCTGAATTGCGGTTAATACTCATCTTCAGTTCATTGACTGAACCGAATTGCTGTTCCAGTACGACACCGCCACCCAGTTCTTGCCATGCGGTAGCAAAAGCTTTACTGATGCGTGAGCCAAAACTATTACGTGGAATCAGTACCAGCGGGTTACGTTGCCCGGATTGCCAAATATGGCGCGCAGCATCTGCAGCTTCGTTTTCTGGCGACAGCGCGAAGTAACACACATTGGCCTGATTCTGCACATCTTCCGGCTGGTTAAGCGCCAGCATATTTAAGGTTGTATTACTTTTTACCGCTGCCTTAACATTTTCTTTCAGTAATGGACCGATAACGATGCTGGCACCGTCTTTTTGCACCTGAGCCATAATCTGATCAATGGGTTGTGTGCTGGTGTCATACACTTTTAATTCAGCCGATGGATTAGCCGCAGTGCTGTTGATGGCCTGGGTATCAGCGGATGGTGTTGTGCTGGCGGCAACGGGGGTGTCTGGTGTTGCCACGCCATCAGTTGCTGTGGCCCCGGATGGTGCGGCAGTGGCTGTTTCACCCGCCAGGTTATCAACGGATGCAGCAGACGGGCTGACAACATCCCCGTTAGCGCTATTCTCTGTTGTGCCAGTGCCAGTGCCAGTGCCAGTGCCAGTGCCAGTGCCAGTGCCAGTGCCAGTGCCAGTGCCAGTGCCAGTGCCAGTCGCCGGGGAGCCCTGAGCATTATCTGCCCCAGTGTTGCTGGCAGGTTCCGGCACAGATTGCGGGGCAATCTGTGTAACGGGTGTGGTACCCGCATTTTTGGCAGCTTCGAAACCTTGCTCAATCGTACGCCCAAAAATGGCCGCCTGGCCGCTCAATGGCAGCAGCAGGGCAATTTTTTGAACCGATGTAGGCTGGAATGACTGAACATTTGCCAGTTGGGTTGGTAGCATTTTTGCTGCCGGGTTGTCTGGGTAACGTGTCTGCCAGTCTTTGATTGCAGCCTGTAGCATGGTGGCATCATTACGGTTATCGAACCACGTATGCTGCAAGTCGAGCCAGCCGCGTAAGGTCTGCTCACCGGTATTGATAACCAGGGCATTGGCCTGGTCCTGGGTCATTGAGGACAGCGCCTGCCAGGTCGCATCAATATTTTGCTGTTTTGCCGCACCCTGCAGGCCGGGTTCCTGAGCGACCAGTGCCCTGAGTAGCTCAATTGATGGTGTGCCCTGGTTAAGCGCAATTTGCGCCTGCCAGTAACGTTGTGCCTGAACCGGGGTCAGCGTTTCCGGGTTGATGCTTGCCAGCAGTGTTTTTGCGCTGGCCGGGTCTTGCTGCACCAGTTTCATTTCAACGGCCAGTAAAGCCTGTTCATCACGTTGCTGTGCAGTAACCTGTTGTGGTAGTGCCTGGAAGAGTTGCACTGCCTGGCTGGTTTTTCCTTCCTGGAGTAGTGAACGAATGGCAAGTAATTGCCAGTTGGTCTTGGTATCATTCGTACTCTGCTGCATTTGCTGCAAGTAGAAGGCGGAGTCGGCCTTTACCTGGCCTTGCATGTAAGGTGCACTTTGGTCTGGTTCATGCGAGACGCATCCGGCGAACAAAATCGCGGCCAGAACCACTGGCAGGCTGCGTGAAGCTTTAGAACGAAAACGGTTTGACGGTACCATACTGTATCCAGTGTTTTTTTGCTTAATGCTCAATATTAAATCGGCAATACGGATGAAACAATGAAACAAGACGAATCAGTGCTGAATTCTGATGGTCAGCTTTATATAGTTCCTACACCTATCGGAAATTTGGGTGATATTACTCAACGCGCGCTTTCCGTATTGCAGTCTGTTGATCTTATCGCTGCAGAGGATACCCGTCATACCGGGCTACTTTTACAGCATTTTGCCATAAATGCGCGTTTATTCGCACTTCATGACCATAACGAACAACAAAAAGCAGAAACATTGCTGGCTAAGCTGCAAGAAGGGCAGAACATCGCTCTGGTTTCTGATGCAGGGACACCACTGATTAACGACCCGGGTTACCATCTGGTGCGCACCTGCCGTGAGGCGGGAATTCGCGTGGTACCATTACCTGGACCATGTGCTGCCATTGCCGCTTTAAGCGCAGCAGGTTTGCCTTCTGACCGGTTTTGTTACGAGGGCTTTTTGCCTGCCAAACCAAAAGGGCGGCGGGATGCACTGACCACATTGTTGCAAGAGCCTCGCACGCTGATTTTCTATGAATCCACTCACCGTTTGCTGGACAGCCTTGCTGATATGAATGCTGTGCTGGGGTCTGAACGCTATGTGGTGCTGGCTCGTGAGCTCACCAAAACCTGGGAATCTGTATATGGTGCCCCGATAGGTGAACTACTGGCCTGGGTTCAGGAAGATGATAACCGGCGTAAAGGGGAAATGGTGCTGATTGTGGAAGGCTATAAAGCACAAGAAGAAGCACTGCCGCCGGATGCATTGCGCACTCTGGCCTTATTACAGGCAGAATTACCACTGAAAAAAGCTGCCGCGCTGGCGGCAGAAATTCATGGTGTTAAGAAAAATGCGCTGTATAAATATGCGCTGGATGCACAGGATAACGGTTGACGTTATCCTGGCAAAGCAGGCATGAACATGGCAAATGTGGCGTGTTCATGCCTTGCTGGTGGATCAGGTTACTGGTGCGGGGTTAAATACAGCCAGTTGGTTGTGCAGCCCCCACTGGTCTGAGAAGGTTTTTTTCCGTCCACTGGCTACATCAAGAATAAAGTGGAACAACTTCCAGCCCACATCTTCAATTGTCTCATCACCAGTAGCAATGGTACCGGCATTAATGTCCATTAAGTCAAACCAGCGGTTAGCCAGCTCGGTACGGGTTGCCATTTTAATTACCGGTACAGCCATCAGGCCATAAGGTGTCCCTCGGCCAGTAGTGAATACCTGAACGGTTATGCCTGATGAAACCTGTTGCGTGCCACAAACGAAGTCGCTGGCGGGGGTTGCGGCATAAATCAGCCCACGTTTAGTCGGGCGCTGGCCTGGTGACAGCACTTCCACAATTGCACTTTTCCCTGACTTGGCAATGGATCCCAATGCTTTCTCTACAACGTTTGCCAGCCCGCCTTTTTTATTCCCTGGAGATGGGTTGGCGCTGCGGTCCGTTTTACCCATGTCCAGATAGTTGTCATACCACGCCATCTCTTCAAGCAGGCGCTTACCCACATCTTCATTAACAGCGCGCGGGGTGAGCAAATGAATGGCATCACGCACTTCGGTCACTTCAGAAAACATCACGGTTGCGCCACAGCGAACCAGTAAGTCTGATGCGAAACCCACAGCCGGGTTTGCTGTTACGCCAGAAAAGGCGTCACTCCCGCCACACTGTGTCCCCACTACCAGTTCGGACGCCGGGCAGGTTTCACGTTTACGTTGATTGAGTTTGTCCAGATGACGTGCAGCAACACGTAAAATATCTTCCACCATTGACTGGAAGCCAACGTGCTGTTCATCCTGCAGGCGAACAATACTGGCGTCATCAACATTTATTGGCTGGACATCTTCAGTACCCTGCAACAGGCGCTCAGGTTGCAGTTTTTCACAACCCAACCCAATCACCATCACCTCTCCACCAAAATTGGGGTTAAGCGCAATGTTATGGATAGTGCGAATCGGAACCACTGCTGCAGGCGCATTAATAGCCACACCGCAACCATACAGGTGATTTAGCCCAACCACGCCATCAACATTAGGGTAGTTGGGGAGTAAGTCTCGCTCAATCAGTTTGACTACATAATCCACAACCCCGGCGACGCAGTGCACGCTGGTGGTGATACCCAACAGGTTTTTAGTGCCGACACTACCATCCGCGTTGCGGTAACCTTCGAAGGTATACCCTTCCAGCGGTGGTAAAGCCTCCGGAACGCGGGTAGCCAGCGGGAGTGTGTTCAATGGGGGCGCTTTCGGTAACTCAACCATGGATTCATCAATCCAGGCTCCGGCCGGGACATCACGCACCGCATAGCCGATAACTTCGCCGTAACGAATTATTTCCCCTTTTTGTGGAATATCAATTAAGGCAACTTTGTGCCCCTGGGGAATATGCTCAATTAATGTCAGGCCATCAGGAAAACGTGTGCCGGCTTTTAAACCATTGTCGTTAACAATAATAGCGACATTATCTGTTTCATGAACTTTTATATAAAACGCCTGAGGCGAATGCTGTTTAACTTCTATCGTTGCCATTTCCAGTATTCTCCAGGTACGCTGTCTGGTGATATTTGAAAAAAGAAAAAGTCTAATAAATATATTGTGGAGTTAGCATGTCAGGTTCACCTGGAATAAAATGTGATCTACATCACTTAATATGCTGAAGCCAGAGCTGGCAAGGATGGAAACAGTAAAAATTGTGCATTATCGCCCATGATGTTGTGCATTTGCTCATGAGATAATTTAAATTAACACTTTCAATTGTGCGTTTGCATGGTGCGTGCTATTTATACTGTGCTTATACTGAAGAAAATTAAAAAACACCTGCTGGTTATTTTGTTAGTGCATTTAGATAGTGTTCATCAATATATTTTAAATCTACTTATTCGTACCCGACTTAGAGGCTGGAAAAATGATTTTGGATGAAACAGTGGAAGCTAAACGGGGAATGCATACCCGATATCTTATTTTGTTAGTGATATTTATTGTCACTGCAATAAATTATGCAGACCGGGCCACTCTCTCCATCGCCGGTGCTGAAGTGGGTAAAGAACTACAACTTAGTTCAATCTCGTTGGGATATATTTTTTCTGCTTTCGGGTGGGCCTATTTGTTAATGCAAATTCCCGGAGGCTGGTTACTGGATAAATTTGGTTCACGTAAAGTTTATACCTACAGTTTGTTTTTCTGGTCATTATTTACCTTCCTGCAAGGGTTTGTTGGCATGTTTCCTCTTGCATGGGCCGGGGTTACTATGTTTGCAATGCGCTTTATGCTGGGCTTTTCTGAAGCGCCTTCATTTCCCGCAAATGCGCGTATTGTTGCCGCATGGTTCCCGACCAAAGAGCGTGGCACAGCTTCAGCCTTATTTAATGCTGCGCAATATTTCTCATTAGCGATTTTTTCTCCATTACTGGGCTGGCTCACCTTTACCTGGGGCTGGGAACATGTATTCACCGTGATGGGGGTTCTTGGTTTTATCCTGACCTGGGTCTGGACTCGTACTATCCATAACCCAACAGATCACCCGCGTATGTCTAAAGCAGAACTGGACTTCATCCGTAAAGGTGGGGCAGTTGTTGATATGGACCAACGTAAGAATAATGGCGTTACTGGTCCAAAATTTAACTATATCAAACAGTTGCTAACAAACCGGATGATGCTGGGTGTGTTCTTCGGGCAGTATTTTATCAACACCATCACCTGGTTCTTCCTGACCTGGTTCCCTATCTACCTGGTGCAGGCTCGTGGCATGTCCATTTTGAAAGTCGGCCTGGTTGCCTCTATTCCGGCACTGTGTGGCTTCGCCGGAGGGGTACTGGGTGGCGTGTTCTCAGATTACCTGATTCGCCGTGGTGTCTCTCTTACTTTTGCCCGTAAATTACCAATAGTGCTGGGCATGTTACTGGCTTCAACCATCATTCTGTGCAACTACGTTGATAACACAGCACTGGTTGTAACACTGATGGCGCTGGCGTTCTTTGGTAAAGGTTTTGGAGCACTGGGTTGGCCGGTAATTTCCGATACCGCACCGAAAGAGATCGTTGGGTTGTGCGGTGGGGTGTTTAATGTCTTCGGTAACGTAGCATCAATTGTGACTCCACTGGTGATTGGTTATCTGGTCAGTGAGCTTCACTCTTTTAATGCTGCTCTGATCTTTGTCGGCTGTTCAGCACTGATGGCGATGGTTTGCTACCTGCTGGTTGTTGGCGATATCAAACGTATGGAACTTCAAAAATAAGCAACGATGAAGGCAAGACAATGAATAACGAATTTTTTCCAAATACATTCAAAGCCGCACTGGCGGCTCACCAGACACAGATAGGCTGCTGGTCTGCTCTTGCAAGCCCTATCACTACAGAAGTGCTTGGCCTGGCAGGTTTCGACTGGCTGGTGCTGGATGGCGAACATGCGCCGAATGATATTTCTACTTTCATTCCTCAGCTTATGGCCCTGAAGGGCAGCCACAGCGCTCCTGTGGTTCGTGTTCCAACCAATGAGCCAGTCATTATTAAACGGTTCCTGGATATTGGTTTCTATAACTTCCTGATCCCGTTTGTTGAATCAGAAGAAGATGCAGTGCGGGCGGTAGCCTCAACACGTTATCCGCCGCAAGGTATTCGTGGTGTCTCCGTTTCTCACCGCAGTAACGGCTACGGCACGGTGAAAGATTATTTCAAAACAGTAAACGACAACATCACGATTCTGGTGCAAATCGAAAGCCAGGAAGGGCTGGATAACCTGGATGCGATTGCTGCAACAGAAGGTGTGGATGGCATCTTTGTAGGACCGGGCGATTTGTCTGCCGCATTGGGTTATCTCGGCAACCCTTCTCACCCTGAAGTACAGCGCGCAATCGCACATGTTTTTGAACGCGCAAAAGCGCATGGCAAACCCGCCGGTATTCTGGCACCCGTGGAAGCTGATGCCCGCCGTTACCTGGAATGGGGCGCAACCTTTGTTGCTGTGGGCAGTGACCTTGGGGTTTTCCGTGGCGCCACTCAAAAACTGTGTGATGCATTCAAAAAGTAACGACCACCTGTAAATAGCGAGAGAGAGCAAATTATGACGATGAAAGTTGGTTTTATTGGCCTGGGTATCATGGGTAAACCAATGAGTAAAAACCTCATTAAGGCCGGTTATTCCCTGGTGGTTTCAGACCGTAATCCTGAAGCCATTGCAGATGTTATTGCCGCAGGTGCAGAAACTGCAGCAACACCGAAAGCCATTGCTGAACAGTGTGATGTCATTATTACGATGCTGCCTAACTCCCCACATGTAAAAGAAGTAGCATTAGGTGAAAACGGCATCATCGAAGGCGCCCGCCAGGGGCTGGTGTTAATTGATATGAGTTCCATTGCGCCACTTGCCAGCCGCGAAATCAGTGAAGCACTGAAAGCGAAAGGCGTCTCCATGCTTGATGCACCGGTAAGCGGTGGCGAACCTAAAGCTGTAGATGGCACATTGTCTGTAATGGTCGGCGGTGACAAAGCGGTATTCGATAAATACTACGACCTGATGAAGTCAATGGCAGGTTCAGTTGTTCATACCGGTGATGTTGGTGCAGGGAACGTAACTAAACTGGCAAACCAGGTCATTGTTGCCCTGAATATTGCAGCGATGTCTGAAGCCCTGGTACTGGCAACGAAAGCTGGTGTTAACCCGGATCTGGTTTATCAGGCAATCCGCGGTGGGTTGGCAGGTAGTACTGTGCTGGATGCCAAAGCCCCAATGGTTATGGATCGCAACTTCAAACCAGGTTTTCGTATTGAACTGCATATTAAAGACCTTGCGAATGCGCTGGATACTTCCCATGGCGTAGGTGCCCAGTTACCTCTGACTGCAGCGGTAATGGAAATGATGCAGGCATTACGTGCTGATGGTCTTGGCTCTGCCGACCACAGTGCGCTGGCATGCTACTACGAAAAACTGGCTAAGACTGAAGTCAGCCGATAAGGAAAGGGCGCGAGACAGCGCCCGGATGTTTTCGCCCTGAGTGGCATGACCAGGCAACAACCTTATGAAAATCGTAATTGCACCCGACTCATACAAAGAGAGCCTTTCTGCCACTCAGGTAGCTCAGGCAATCGAAAAAGGATTTCGTGAAATTTTCCCTGATGCCGAATATGTCTCCGTACCGGTTGCCGATGGCGGCGAAGGAACCGTTGATGCCATGATTACGGCCACTCAGGGAATCAGAATGAATTCCCCGGTTACCGGGCCTTTAGGGCAACAGGTTATGGCGGAATGGGGCATTTCAGGTGACGGGAAAACCGCATTTATTGAAATGGCTCAGGCCAGTGGACTCGCACTGGTTCCACCGGAACAGCGTAACCCGTTACTGACAACATCCCGTGGTACGGGGGAATTGATTCTCCATGCTCTGGAGAAAGGTGCTCAAAACATCATTATTGGTATTGGTGGCAGTGCGACCAATGATGGTGGTGCGGGTATGGTCCAGGCATTGGGTGCCCGCCTTACTGACGAAGCCGGTGATGAAATTGGTTTTGGTGGAGGCAGTCTTTTGCAACTGCGTAATATTGATATCAGCAATCTGGATCCTCGCCTTGCACATTGCGTCATCAATGTGGCTTGCGATGTAACTAACCCATTATTGGGTGAATACGGCGCATCCCGAATTTTTGGCCCTCAGAAAGGGGCAACGGAAAGCATGATTCGCACGCTGGATTGTAATCTTGACCATTTTGCAGACGTCATTAAAGACACGCTGAATGTAGATGTGAAGAATGTTCCGGGAGCCGGTGCTGCTGGT
The DNA here is from genome assembly GCF_000705335.1 of Mangrovibacter sp. MFB070. Taxonomy (NCBI): domain Bacteria; kingdom Pseudomonadati; phylum Pseudomonadota; class Gammaproteobacteria; order Enterobacterales; family Enterobacteriaceae; genus Mangrovibacter; species Mangrovibacter sp. MFB070. The sequence continues at coordinate 80,548 of NZ_JJMI01000011.1, read as the reverse complement.
GGTATGGGCGCGGCATTAATGTCGTTTCTGGGCGCTGAATTACGTAGTGGTATTGAGATTGTTACTGAAGCACTGAATCTGGAAGAACATATTCACGATTGCACTTTGGTTGTCACAGGTGAAGGCAGGCTGGATAGCCAAAGTATTCATGGTAAGGTACCGGTTGGTGTTGCCAGTGTTGCGAAAAAATACCATAAGCCCGTAATTGGTATAGCTGGCTCTTTAACGAAGGATGTTGCTGTTGTGCATCAATATGGTATTGATGCCGTATTCAGCGTATTAAGCAGTATCAGCTCGCTGGAAGAGGCGTTTCGGGGCGCGTTTGATAATATCTACCGTGAATCGCGTAATATTGCGGCCACGTTAATGGTAGGTATGTGCACCGCAAGGTGACAGACGGCGCGAAACCCTCTATACTGCGCGCCGAAGCTGACCAGACAGTCGCTGCTTCGTCGTCGTCCTTTTCGAAGGAGACGGGCGGGGGAGAGGAAAGTCCGGGCTCCATAGGGCAGGGTGCCAGGTAACGCCTGGGGGGTGCAAACCCACGACCAGTGCAACAGAGAGTAAACCGCCGATGGCCTGCGCAAGCAGGATCAGGTAAGGGTGAAAGGGTGCGGTAAGAGCGCACCGCGCGGCTGGCAACAGTTCGTGGCACGGTAAACTCCACCCGGAGCAAGGCCAAATAGGGGTTCATAAGGTACGGCCCGTACTGAACCCGGGTAGGCTGCTTGAGCCAGTGAGCGATTGCTGGCCTAGATGAATGACTGTCCAAGACAGAACCCGGCTTACCGGTCAGCTTCACACTTTCAGGCCCCGCCAGTAATGGCGGGGCTTTTCTTTTTATCAACAGAGATGAATGACTGTCCAGGACGCTATATAACAAAGAATGCGGCTTACCGGTCAGCTTCACACTTTCAGGCCCCGCCAGTAATGGCGGGGCTTTTCTTTTTGTGAAACGCTCTGGCACTCAACAACCACATTCACTCAGTCCGGGGTGACTGTCCGGGCGCTTGCCCAAAGGCCAGAAGAACAGGCGTTCAGTGTGCGAAATGGGGAGATCGTTGATACAGGCAAAACGCCTTACCATAAGGCCCTGCTCATTAAATTCCCAGTTTTCGTTACCATAACTACGAAACCAGTTCCCGGAATCATCGTGCCATTCATAGGCAAATCGGACAGCAATCCTGTTTTGATTTACTGCCCATAACTCTTTGATTAACCGATAATCCAGTTCCTTTTGCCATTTGCGTTGTAAAAATCTCACCACAGCCTCACGCCCGGTAACAAACTCCGCCCGGTTGCGCCATACAGTATCAGGCGCATACACCCGCGATACTGTTTCAGGATCACGGCTATTCCAGGCATCTTCTGCCATTCGCACTTTTAGTGTGGCACTTTCATAAGTAAAAGGTGGCACGGGTGGTCGTGTTTCCATGATGTCTCCTGTAGTATGTAGACAGATTTGTCTACTTAACTTATCTGATGTAGACAGTTCTGTCTACTTGTTGGCTGAAATCAGGAAACCTGAAGTGACTGCAACTAAAAAAGTCAGCGCCAAAGAGCGCATTATTCGCACTGCCCATGAGTTGTTTTATAAAGACGGTATCAGGGCTACCGGCGTAGACCGGATAATCAAAGAAGCAGGCGTAACGAAAGTAACGTTCTACCGCCATTTCCCGGCCAAGAACGACCTTATTTTGGCTTTTCTGCATTACCGGCATGATTTATGGATAACCTGGTTTGCCACGGCTTTGAAAGAGGAAATGGCGCAGAGTGGCAAGCTTTACCTGGCACTGCCCCAGGTGCTTTCCCGTTGGTTTCTGTCACCTGAATTTCACGGCTGTGCTTTTATTAATGCCACCAGTGAAATTACTGGTGTATTACCGCAGGCGTTGCCCGTAATCCGGGAACATAAGCAGGATATGGCTGATACTATCGCGCAATGCCTGCCAGATACCCCGCAGCGCATTCAGACGGCGCAAAAATGTGCTTTGTTAGTAGATGGCGCTATTGTTCAGGCGCAGCGGGAAGAAGACCGGGAGGCGACAGTGGCACTATTGCAGGCTTGCCTTGCCAACTTCATACAGTAAGCTATTTTATCCATTCTTCGTTTAGTGTTACTGGTACCAGGAGCAGCTATGGCACATTTGTTTGTCTATGGATCTCTCTGCCCGGGGGAGGAAAACGCCGGGTTGTTGATGCAAATGGAAGGTCTTTGGGAACCGGCCCAGGTAATGGGGCATGTAGTCAATGCGGGCTGGCGCACACTCGGTGGTTACCCGGCACTGGTACTGAGCTCACAGGGCGAAATGGTTGACGGATATCTTTTTTCATCCCCAGGACTGGATGAAAACTGGGCAATGCTGGATGATTTTGAAGGTACTGACTACCAGCGGGTAACCGTGGAAGTGACTACGCAACAGGGACAAAAAATTTGTGCTTTTGTCTATAGCCTGAAGGCCTGATGCCCCAGGCCTGGCAGAAAAAGTGTGGTGTCAGGCATAAAGCTCTTCAGCCAGGCGAACTTGTGCTTCCGCCACAATAGCTTCGAGCTCATCCAGCGTTTGGGCAAAAATATCGTCGAGCGAAGCGGGCTGCGTCACCGGTATTGTTGCGCTGTTTGCAGATGTTTGTTCGTGTTGCATAACAGTCTCTCTCATGGCGTTGTTATACAGGCAAGTCTACCAGCAACCCTTCCAGGTCGGTATCCGCCACAAGGGTTAGATGTGCCTCATCCTTAATAAATGCGCCGTCACCACAAGTCATATGGGCCTTTTCCTGAGCGCCTGTTTGTGCGTGAAAAGTACCATGAATAGACTGTAAATATGCCCGTGGACCATGTAACTGGAACTCTGCCTGTTCGCCTGCTTTCAGGTTCACATAATGGAGCCAGACTTGCTGGCGCAGCACCAGGCTGTTTTGTTTGCCATCTGGTGAGGCAATTAACTGCTGCTTGTCTTCTGCCAGGGTTATTTTCTGGACTAACGGATTTTCGCGTTCCGGGCAGGCATCAAGCCACAGTTGCATCCTGGTAAGGGATTTATCTTTACTGGCATTATGCTCGCTGTAACTACAACCCTGCTGAGTGGATAAAAGCAATGCTTCACCTGCTTTAACCCGAATATGGTTACCTTCGCTGTCGCGGTATTCTGCTTCACCATCCAGAATTAAATTCAGGATATCTACTTTAGGGTATGTGCGCGGCTGGAATGCAGCTCCAGGCGCCAGAACTTCCTGGTTCAGTACACGTAACGATGCGTAGCCGAGTAAGTCCGGGTCAAAGTAATGCCCAAATGAGAAAGTGTAGCGTGCCTGTAACCAGCCGAAATCTGCCTGGCCACACTGTTTTGCTGTTCTTGTCGTAATCATGTTTTAACCTCTTTTTGCTCTCTCCATGTTAAGTAACTGGACGCTGCATTGTTAGCCAGTTAATCTGCTGGGTATGTTCAAATTTCCTGAAAGAGAAGAGGATGGCAAAAGAACGCGCACTCACGCTGGAGTCATTAAGAGTGATGGATGCTATTGACCGGCGGGGAAGTTTTGCAGCAGCGGCAGATGAATTGGGCAGGGTACCTTCCGCACTGAGTTACACCATGCAAAAGCTTGAGGAAGAGTTGGATGTGGTGCTCTTCGACCGCTCAGGCCACCGTACAAAATTCACTAATGTCGGCAGAATGCTGCTGGAACGGGGCAGGGTGTTGCTGGAAGCGGCCGATAAACTCACAACAGATGCCGAAGCACTGGCCAGGGGGTGGGAAACTCACCTGACGATTGTAACTGAAGCGCTGGTACCTACTTTTGCGTTATTTCCTTTAGTAGAGAGGCTGGCAGAAAAAGCCAATACACAGCTTTCTCTGCTGACTGAGGTACTGGCTGGTGCCTGGGAGCGCCTGGAGCAAGGGCGTGCCGATATCGTTATTGCACCAGACATGCATTTTCGCTCTTCAACAGAGATTAACTCCCGGAAGCTGTACTCCATGAAGAATGTCTATGTTGCAGCGGCAGACCATCCTATCCATAACGAGGCAGAACCGCTTTCAGAGGTAACGCGTGTGAAATACCGGGGCATAGCGGTGGCTGACACCGCACGGGAGCGCCCGGTATTAACCGTCCAACTGCTGGATAAACAGCCGCGCCTTACGGTAAGTACCATTCATGATAAGCACCGGGCCTTGCTGGATGGCATGGGGGTGGCAACCATGCCATGGCCGCTGGTGAAACAGGATATTGAGGAAGGGCGTTTACGGGTTGTGAGCCCCGAATCGACCAGCGAAGTTGACATTATTATGGCCTGGCGGCGCGACAGCATGGGTGAGGCCAAGTCATGGTGCCTGCGTGAAATACCGAAGTTGTTCGCGCATATGAAATAACCCACGCTTTTGCATCAGAACCCGGGGAGTTACACCGGGTTCTGTGTTGTCAGTTAATCGCTATTTTAGGGTCATTGCCAAAACGGTTGGCACCACGGTTACCTTCCTGGCAATAGAACACCAGCAAAATCAGCGCGCCAATAAGTGGTATGAGCATCAGTAGCAGCCACCAGGCTGAACGGTCAGTATCGTGCAGGCGTCGGAATTGCAGCGCCAGTGAGGGAACTAACACAAACAGGCTATACAAGGACGATAATACACCCTGCTCATGAATACGCAGGTGTAACATATTGTCCAGCACTGCCAGAACTGCAGCAAAAATGATATTAACCAGGGTAAACATCCAAAATTCTTTGCGGCGAGCCCGCCCCTGAAAACCAACGTAATTGCGCAGCGCGCTTAAATACCAGTCCATTTGCACTCTCCTTTCCAGTCAGAAGATCTTTTTAATCACCAGATAAAGCATAGGACTGAAAATAAAACTGGCAAATTGCAGGCACAGAGAATGGCTGAGTTCTCACCTTTTTGAACATGAATGGTGGGGAGTTTGTGGAATCAATGCAAGAACCGGGCGCGGGCCCGGTTTTTGTCGCGCGACTTAACCTGCCATTTAACCTGGAAACTGCAGTTCGCGCCCGTGGGGCTCCATTAAATTCTGAACCGGGCCTGTGGAGATAATGCCTGTTGGGTTAATGGTTTTATGGCTGCAAAAATAGTGGTGGCGAATATGGTCAAAGTTTACGGTATTGGCAATTCCGGGGATCTGGTAAATATCCCGTAAGTACGCAAACAGGTTGGGGTAATCACTGATTCGCTTGCGGTCGCATTTGAAGTGGGTGACATACACCGGGTCAAAACGGATAAGCGTGGTCCACAGGCGGATATCTGCTTCTGTCATTTGGTTACCAACCAGCCAGCGTTGTTGCCCCAGCAGGTCTTCCAGTTTATCCAGCGCAGTAAACACACCGGCTACCGCTTCATCATACGCTTCCTGAGACGTCGCAAACCCTGCCTTGTACACGCCATTATTCACGGAGTCATAGATCCAGGCGTTAGCCTCATCTATTTGTGCACGTAAATATTCGGGATAGTAATCTCCCGCTGTTGCGCCCAGTGCATCAAATGCACTGTTAAACATACGGATAATCTCAGCCGATTCGTTGCTGACAATCGTCTGGTTTTGCTTATCCCACAGTACGGGGACGGTAACACGGCCAGAGTATTGTTCATCGGCATGTAAGTAGAGTTGGTATAAATACTCATGCTGGTACAGGCTATCCCCCGTAGCGCCCGGGAAATCCTGTGCCAGTGTCCAGCCGTGTTCAAACATCAACGGGTGGACCACCGAAACGGGAATGAAATCAGAAAGCCCTTTCAGTTGCCGCATAATCAGCGTTCGGTGGGCCCAGGGGCAGGCAAGAGAGACATATAAATGGTAGCGGGATGTTGATGCTTCAAACCCACCGGTTCCGGTTGGGCCTGGTGTGCCATCTGGCGTTATCCAGTTGCGAAAAGCGGAGACAGAGCGTTTGAATCGCCCGCCTGTTGATTTCGTATCATACCAGGTATCGTGCCACACTCCGTCAATAAGTTGTCCCATGTCTGTTTCCTCTGTTCTGTGTCTTTAACCCGGCTTCCCAACATAAACTGTCATAGCGAGAAACAAGTGAAGGGCTGACTGTCAGTTGCCGTGATACAGCAAAAGCGGAGACATTCTCCGCTTTTTGCTTTGAACCATTACCAGCTCTTTTTCAGGATACGATCCAGGCTGATTGCACCAGGGCCGGTGATGAAAAGCAGCAGATAACCGCCAGCAATCGTCAGGTTTTTCATGAACATCAGTGAGTTCACGCCTTCTGCAAAATTACTGTGGAAGATAAACGCAGTAATTAATGTGAAGACTGCAGTAATAATAGCTGTTGTGCGAGTCAGGAAACCAAACAGGATAGCCAGGCCACCGCCGAACTCCAGTAAGATGGTCAGCGGCAGTAAAGCCCCCGGTACACCCATTGCCTGCATATATTGTTGAGTTGCACCGTAAGCGTTGATTTTTCCCCAGCCGGCATAGATAAACAGAATTGGCATCAGGATGCGTGCAACCAGAAAACCAATATTTTCGAATTTTTTCATCTTACTCTCTCCAGAAAACCAGTTTGTTTTTATTGAGTAGCAGCAGGTAATTAGTGTGCCTTGCTGTCCATGGCTGAATAATAAAGAGAGTGAAGGGAGATTGTTAGCAAGTAAAATTGTCAGAAAAATTCAAAAAAATTGACGGTGTTGGGATGCGGTGAATCCCACGGGCAAACCGCGGGATTTTATCAGTCAGCGCAGCAAGTTACGGACTAAACGCCAGGTGCTCCAGACCAGTGGCCCACGCCTTAGCAGGCGTATCAGCCTTCCTGGGTGGCGCAATTGCCAGGTTGCCAGTACACCACTTCCGGCTATGGCTACCCATTTGTAGCGGGCCAGATGCCGCCAGCCAGCATCTACCGGAGCCATGGCAGAAAGCCACTCGCGCTCTGCACTGAGCAAGTCAAGGCGTTGTTGCTGAATACGCAATGTCAGCCGCGCCTTTCGCTCGGCAAGTGATTCACTCATGGTGAGTATCCTCCAGCGCCTGCCTGTCTTTTGATAACTCTTTCCGAGTCTGGCGCAGCAGAGTGGATGCCCGTGATTTATGCAATGCCATAAGGCCACAGAAGAGTGCGAGGAGTAGCAATACCACTGTGGCTGCAGTCAGGGCATAGAGCCGGTATTGGGGGTCAATAACCCAAACAATAAGCACTAACAGGCTGGCAAGGCCAAACAGAGCGAAAAGCAGTGTCAGTGACAGCAGGAGAAGCAACTGAAACAGGCGTGCTTTTTCCTCTTCCAGTTCGACTACGGCTAACTGAAGCCTGGTCTCCACCATGGAGACCAGCAGCGACAGAATACGCTTTCCCGAACCAAGAATACGCCCTCCCGGCCCTTGTGTCGGAGAATCGCCCATCATTAACGACGCGCCAGCAGCATACCTAATACCAGGCCCGCAGCGGCACCGATGCCGATTCCTGCCCAGGGGTTTTCATGAACATAGTTATCTGCTTTGCAGGCAGCCTCTTTGGTCTGGCGTAGTACCGCTTCGCTGGTTTCAGTCACCCGCACCCGGCTCTGTTTCAGCATACGTTCAGCTTTGGCGCGTACTTTCTCAACTTCCTCTTTAGATTTCTCGCCTGAAGAATTCAGTACTTCTTCGAGGGTATCAGCCAGGGATTTCAGTTCATCACGCAGTTGTTCAGTATCTTTGGACATACAGGCTTCTCCAGTTAATTCACAGTTCCATGAATCAGGCACCTGTACACATGTTGAGGTGCCTGCTGTAACGCTGGTCTGCCGTTAGAGTGGGCCTTTATCGCGCATGAGTGGTTTTATGTTTTTCACCCGATAAGTTGTTGCGATGGGATTCTTCCCTGCACCGGGATCTGACCTCCGCCAGAGCCTTATTCAGGCCATCAATACGGCGCTGATTGTGGTGCTTTTTCGCATAACTTATCTCACGCAATATATCTTGCTGTTTGTCCTGACAGGCGGTGGATGCCTGTATCAGAGGGGAGAAAAACAGCAAAGTAAACGTACAAACCAGCAAGGTGCGATAATTCATTGTTAACACGTCCGTTCGTTTCTGGTAGCAGCAACAAGGGGGCACCAGTCCGTTGAAGATGCTGTCAGTTTAGCGATTTTGTATTTTTAAATCGCCTGGTAAGCATAGTCAGGATGAAGCTAAACGGCAAAGTAAGTGAAAATATTCAGAATATTCGGTAAAGCAGGTCAGCCAATTCTGGAGGGTGAAACACCGAGACGGGCCAGCCAGTGATCAAACGGAGTAGGTTCCTGGCGTGGAGTAATGACATACCCATGGGGAAGCGTTGCGGAAAGAACCCGGGCAGCGGCTTCGCTTTGCACGTTGGAATCAAACTTAATCACGAGCTTATTGTTATCTGGTGTAATGCTTTTTACCCGAATGCCATTGGCATCAAGGTGGTGCCAGACGAAGAAACCATCGGGAATTGTTGCGCCAGCCCGTGCCGGGCGAATTTCCAGTGTTGTGTCTGGTTTGCGGGTCGCGGCCCAGAATACGGTACTGGCACAAATCAGTAACAAGGCCACTATAGCGAGGTGGGCACGGTTGTTGGTTAAATGACGGAACAGTTTCATCCTTTGCTCCCGTTGCGTTTTTTCCACAACATCACCAGGGACCCCAGCAGACCGAAGACCAGCAGCACCACCGGGATAAGCATCAGACAGGACATCAACGCATCTTCATATTTGGCAAATACAGGGGTTTTACCCAGCAGATAACCCAGTGCAGTCAAAATCAGCACCCACAACAACCCACTCATCCAGTTGAAAAACTGAAAACGAGAGCTGCTCAGGCCAGAAAGGCCAGCAATGGTTGGGAGAAGAGTACGAACAAATGCGATAAACCTGCCCACAAGCAGCGCGGAAAGACCATGTTTATGGAACAAGTGGTGGGCACGTTGATGATAATGGGTGGGCAGATGTGACAGCCATTTCTGCACAAGGCGAGTGTTGCCAAGCCAGCGGCCCTGAACAAAGCCTACCCAGGAACCCAGGCTTGCTGCTGCGGTCAGCAAAATCAATGTGGGGACGGCTGCAAGTGCGCCTTTAGCAATCAGTACGCCGATTAAAATCAACAAACTGTCTCCAGGAAGGAATGCTGCCGGGAGTAAGCCATTTTCCAGGAACAAAATCGTAAATAAAACGAAATACAACATGCCAATCATTGAAGGATTGGCAAGGGTTTCAAAATCCTGACTCCAGAGTGCATTAAGGAGTTGTGTAAAAAGTTCCATTCAGGGGTCCTGGCACATCAGTCAAAACCAATAACGTCAGAAGGAGGCAAATGGAGGGATGGGTTTGTCGCGCGGATGCAGCTGTAACAACTTTTTCAGCGTGCAAACTATTTACCACCGTACAAACTATACCACCGTATAAAAAACAGCCTTCTCTGGCGTATCACATACGTGGCAAAAGGCAGCAAAAAGCCAGGCTGGCCACGAAAAATGCGTACAATTGTAACAAATATAGATGTTGTGCGTCACAATATTTAGCAGCAGTCGGGCTGATTTTGCGCGGTAAAATGCAGGCTGGCGAGAGTATTTACAAAGGCTGACACTAACGCCCTGAATATCTCTCGCTCATTGCCGGATTATTTGTGTGGGATACCGGGGGCTTCAAGGTGAACAACCGGGTTTTCAGCAAACAAGTAGCGGTCTGCATTGAACTCAAAGTCATCGCTGGTTTCATTAAACAGCATCTGTTTGGTATTTTCCAAATGCTGCCACATTGCCAGTTTAGCGGCATGGGGATCTTTTCTGACCAGAGCACGCATAATCTGATCGTGGTCTTCACACCAGTGATCGACAGTTCTGAGATCGATATGATCGTGTAACTTTTTCCAGTAAGGGTTATGAACACGCTGTGTCCACATTCTTTCGACAATTGCAGCTAACGCACTGTTTTGGGTGGCCAGAGCAACCTGCACATGGAACTGTAAATCCCATTGTGAATCCCTGAAACATTTCTCATGCCGCGCCTGTTCCTGGATTTCCATCAACTTCATGATGTCTTGCTTGGTAACCTGCGTGGCTGCGAATTCTGCAATATTGCTTTCAATCAACTGGCGGGCCTGGAGTAACTCGAAAGGGCCGTAATTGGCAAATTCAAACCGCTCATCAGGTTGGGTGCTGTAGCGGGCCTGGCTGGCAATAACGTGAATGCCTGAGCCTTTACGAACTTCAACATACCCTTCCACTTCAAGCATGATGATGGCTTCGCGTACTACTGTACGGCTGACATTTTTCTCATCAGCAATAAAACGTTCCGCCGGTAATTTGTCTCCGACAAGATAAACGCCGCTTTCTATTCGGTGTTTTAGCTCAGCGGCCAGTTGCTGATATAAGCGACGAGAATCCGATATCTCCATAAGCGGCTCCAGGATGGGGTCTGATACATAATGAAACTAATTTGTTATACCACTTATCTCTTCCCGGCTCTACTTGATGCTAACAAAAAGCCGCCTGAAGGCGGCTTTTTGAGAACCAGGTTTAACTTTGCGCCGCAGTGTGACCGACGCCACCTTCATCCACAATATCTTCAGCGGATTTATTTTTCAGTACCGTCCAGATAACCAGCGCACCGAGCAAGTCGAACACTGCCAGTACGGCAAACAGCGGGCTGAAGCCAATTTTGTCTGCCAGCGCACCAACCACCAGGGCAAACAGAGTACTGGCGGTCCAGGCTGCCATACCGGTCATCCCGTTAGCGGTAGCCACTTCGTTGCGCCCAAATACGTCAGAAGACAGCGTAATCAGAGCACCGGACAGAGCCTGGTGAGCAAAGCCGCCCACACACAGCAGAGCGATAGCAACATACGGGCTGGTGAACAGGCCAATAGTACCCGGGCCAATCATCAGGAATGCACCCATGGTGACAACCAGTTTACGGGAAACAATCAGGTTAACACCGAACCAGCGCTGGAACAGCGGAGGTAAATACCCACCAATTACGCAACCCAGGTCAGCAAACAGCATTGGCATCCAGGCAAACATAGCAATTTCTTTCAGGTTAAAGCCATAAGCTTTGAACATGAACAGCGGAATCCATGCGTTAAAGGTACCCCAGGCCGGTTCTGCAAGGAAACGCGGTAATGCGATGCCCCAGAATTGACGGTTACGCAGGATCTGCCAGGCAGATAATTTCTTGCTGTTATTGGTTTGGTGCTGAGCTTCCTGACCACCGATGATGTAATCACGTTCTTCATCAGACAGTTTTTTCTGATCTTTCGGGTGCTTATAGAAGAACAACCACAGCATCGCCCAGCCAAAACTCAGTACCCCGGTGATAACAAACGCCATTTCCCAGCTGTGGATCATAATTGCCCACACAACCAGAGGCGGAGCGATCATGGCACCAATAGAGGAACCTACGTTGAAGTAGCCCACGGCAATAGAACGTTCTTTTGCCGGGAACCATTCACTACTGGCTTTCAGGCCGGCAGGGATCATTGCTGCTTCTGCGGCACCAACTGCACCACGGGCAATAGCCAGGCCACCCCAGCTGCCTGCCAGCGCGGTTGCGCCACAGAAGACAGCCCAGAAGATAGCAAATACGGCGTAGCCAACTTTTGTACCAAGAATATCAAGGATATAGCCAGCAACAGGCTGCATAACTGTGTAGCATGCAGAATAAGCGGCAATAATATAAGAGTATTGCTGAGTAGTAATATGAAGCTGTTCTTGCAGAGTCGGCGCAGCCACAGCGACAGTGTTACGGGTTAAATACCCCAACACTGTCCCCAGCGTGACCAGTGCAATCATGTACCAGCGTAAGCCTTTGATCTTTCGCATTTCAAACCTCAGTATTTGTTTTCAACCGCGCCACACGGTTGCATTGCAGGACCAGGCCTGCATATGAGTTTTATTCAGGAGGGTTCTACCAGAGTGACTCTAAGGTATGGCCCATGCCTTGCTAGTTAGAATGTGTAAAGCATCCGGCATCCATACCCACAGAAGCGATAAAAGCGCATCGCCAAATATTCCGTAATATTTACTGTTCTTGACGAGGCAAAAGATAACTTGTCATACAGCTTTAAAAGTTGAGAGCCATCACAAAAGTGCATTAAAGGCAGGGTTATTAAACGAAGATAAGCTACGCCACATCTGGCGCGGCCTGCGGTCCTTTTTTTAACTTTAAATAAACATAATTTGTATGGTTTATGTGATCGGGGACACAAAATTCTGCTCGGATGCAATGAATTGGTGTGATAACTTTATAGCCATACTGATTAGGTATCCGATAACGTGTCCAGAGGAACAACGATAATGACTCGGTTTATGACTGAAGACTTTCTGCTTGATACTGAATTTGCCCGTCGCTTGTACCATGACTACGCAGCGGATGAGCCAATTTTTGACTTCCACTGCCACCTTCCCCCGCAGCAAGTCGCAGAAAACTATCGTTTTAAAAACTTGTATGACATCTGGTTGAAAGGTGATCACTACAAATGGCGTGCTATGCGTTCTAATGGTGTTGCTGAACGTCTTTGCACCGGCGATGCGACTGACCGCGAAAAATTCAACGCCTGGGCGGAAACCGTGCCGCACACCATTGGTAACCCGCTTTACCACTGGACGCACCTGGAACTGCGTCGCCCGTTTGGTATTACAGGTAAACTGCTGTCACCGAAAACTGCAGATGAAATTTGGGAACAGTGCAATGCACTGCTCGCTGAAGATGCTTTCTCTGCTCGCGGTATCATGAAGCAGATGAACGTGAAAATGGTTGGGACAACTGATGACCCAATCGATGCCCTGAATCACCACAGCGCCATTGCCGCTGATTCCAGTTTTGACATCAAAGTGTTGCCAAGCTGGCGTCCGGACAAAGCTTTTAACATCGAACTGGCTACTTTTGTTGATTACATCGGCAAACTGGCAGAAGTTTCTGACACCGATATTCGTCGTTTCAGCGATTTGCAAACTGCGCTGAAAAAACGCCTGGACCACTTCGAAGCCCATGGTTGTAAGGTGTCTGACCACGCGCTGGATGTCGTAATGTATGCCGATGCAGATGAAACTACGCTGGATGGCATCCTTTCTCGCCGCCTGACTGGTGCAACACCGTCTGCGCTTGAAGTTGCGCAGTTTAAAACTGCCGTACTGGTGTGGCTGGGTGCGGAATATGCCCGTCGTGGTTGGGTTCAGCAATACCACATTGGTGCATTGCGCAACAACAACACCCGCCAGTTTAAACTGCTGGGGCCGGATGTTGGTTTCGACTCCATCAATGACCGCCCGCTGGCTGAAGAGCTTGCTCGTCTGTTGGATAAACAGAACGAAAATAATCAACTGCCGAAAACCATTCTTTATTGCCTGAACCCGCGTGATAACGAAGTCCTGGGTACCATGATTGGTAACTATCAGGGCGAAGGTATCGCCGGGAAAATGCAGTTTGGCTCTGGCTGGTGGTTTAACGACCAGAAAGACGGTATGGAACGCCAAATGACTCAACTGGCGCAGTTGGGCCTGTTAAGCCGCTTTGTTGGTATGCTGACCGACAGCCGTAGCTTCCTGTCATACACCCGTCATGAATATTTCCGTCGTATCCTGTGCCAGATGATTGGCCGTTGGGTCGAAGCGGGTGAAGCACCAGCAGATATCGAGTTGTTAGGCCAGATGGTGAAAAACATCTGCTTTAACAATGCGCGTGATTATTTTGCTATTGAACTGAACTAAGTCTCAACTGAGGTTGATATGCAATACATTAAGATCCATTCGCAAGATAATGTCGCTGTTGCGCTAGTGGACCAGGCCGAAGGGGCCATCGTCAATGTCGATGGGCAGGATATTACCCTGCTTCAACCTGTTGCGCGTGGGCACAAGTTCGCCATCCGGGCAATCGCAAAGGACGAGAACGTCGTTAAGTATGGTCTGCCTATTGGTCATGCACTGGTTGATATCCGGCCAGGTGAGCACCTTCACTCGCATAATATGCGTACCAATCTGAGCGATCTGGACGAGTACAGCTATCAACCTGAAGCACTGGGATCCATGGTGCAGGCGGGGGATCGCGATGTTCAGATCTACCGCCGTTCCAATGGCGAAGTGGGTGTGCGTAATGAGTTATGGATCCTGCCTACAGTTGGGTGCGTAAACGGGATCGCTCGCCAAATTCAGCAGCGTTTTCTGAAAGAGAATGATGACGCCTCTGATATTGACGGGGTTTTCCTGTTCGGCCATAACTACGGTTGTTCTCAGCTGGGCGATGATCACATCAATACGCGTACGATGCTGCAAAATATGGTTCGCCACCCGAATGCCGGGGCAGTACTGGTTATTGGTCTGGGTTGTGAAAACAACCAGATCAGCGCGTTTCGTGAAACCCTGGGCGAGTTCGATGAAGAACGCGTTCACTTTATGATTTGCCAGCAGCAAGACGATGAAGTGGAAGCCGGGGTTGAACACCTCCAGGCATTATATGAAACGATGCGTCATGATAAACGCCAGCCAGGTAAACTCAGTGAACTGAAGTTTGGCCTTGAATGTGGTGGTTCTGACGGGTTGTCTGGTATTACGGCTAACCCAATGCTTGGGCGTTTCTCTGATTTTATGGTTGCCAATGGCGGCACCACAGTATTAACGGAAGTGCCAGAAATGTTTGGTGCCGAACGTATTCTGATGAGCCATTGCCGTGATGAAAGTACGTTTGAAAAGACAGTCACTATGGTGAATGACTTCAAACAATATTTCATTGCCCATAACCAGCCTATCTACGAAAACCCATCACCAGGTAACAAAGCTGGCGGGATTACCACACTGGAAGAGAAATCACTGGGATGCACGCAGAAAGCGGGCTCCAGCCAGGTTGTGGATGTGCTGCGTTATGGTGAGCGCCTGAAAAACCACGGTGTTAACCTGTTAAGCGCACCAGGCAACGATGCCGTAGCTACCAGTGCGCTGGCTGGTGCGGGTTGCCATATGGTGCTGTTCAGCACCGGGCGTGGTACACCTTATGGCGGGTTTGTGCCCACCGTTAAGATTGCCACGAACAGTGAACTGGCTGCGAAAAAACCACACTGGATAGATTTCGATGCCGGTCAGTTGCTGCACGGAACTCTGATGCCGCAATTACTGGAAAAATTCATCGATCTTATTGTGGATATTGCCGACGGCAAACAAACCTGCAATGAGAAAAATGATTTCCGTGAACTGGCTATCTTCAAGAGTGGTGTCACATTGTAAAATGTCGTCACTGGCGTAAAATAAAACGGCGTTTCACTTGGTGAAGCGCCGTTTCTTTTTTGCATCATCTATTCCTACTGTTAAGGGTTTCCCATGTC
This sequence comes from Mangrovibacter sp. MFB070, assembly GCF_000705335.1. Lineage (NCBI taxonomy): Bacteria > Pseudomonadati > Pseudomonadota > Gammaproteobacteria > Enterobacterales > Enterobacteriaceae > Mangrovibacter > Mangrovibacter sp. MFB070. The sequence continues at coordinate 65,278 of NZ_JJMI01000011.1, read as the reverse complement.
AGTCTATTGGCTTGCTCAGGGCATCGGGGTCATTGCGTTTTTGATTGGTATAACTACTTTTCTCAATCGTGATGAACGGCGTTTTAAGGTACAGCTTTCAATATACAGTGCTGTTATCGGTATTCATTTTTTCCTGATGGGGGCATTCCCGGCGGGTGCCAGCGCGGAACTCAATGCCATCCGGACCTTAATCACTCTGCGTACCCGTAGTTTATGGGTGATGGGGATCTTTATCGTCCTGACATTGTTGTCAGGCACCATCCATGTTGAGCACTGGTTTGAAGTGCTGCCAGTGATTGGGACTATTGCCAGTACCTGGGCGTTATTTCGTTGCAAAGGCCTGACCACACGCTGTGTTATGTGGTGTTCAACAGCATGCTGGGTGACACACAACGCCTTACTGGGTTCGATAGGCGGTACGCTGATAGAAGGGAGTTTTTTAATCGTCAACGGCGTGACAATTATTCGCTTCTGGAAGATGCAGAAACGTGGGATCGACCCATTTTTAGTAGAGAAAACGCGCTAATGTTCCCCCCGGCCAGGCCGGAGGGACAGACTGAGTAAGCTTAGCCGCGTAATGGGTTACTGTCGGCCAGCCGGGCATCTTCAGCCTGGCATGCTGCGGCGGTGAACAGGGCATCGGTAGATGAGTTCAGAGCCGTTTCACAGGAATCTTGCAGTACACCAATAATGAAGCCAACAGCAACAACCTGCATGGCGACATCATTCTGAATACCAAACATCCCACAAGCCAGTGGAATCAGCAGCAGAGAGCCACCGGCAACACCAGATGCGCCACAGGCACACAGCGATGCCACAACGCTCAGCAACAAGGCTGTGGGCAAATCAACTGCGATACCCAGAGTATGTACTGCCGCCAGTGTCAGCACGGTAACAGTGATAGCGGCACCGGCCATATTAATGGTTGCACCCAGTGGGATAGATACCGAGTAAGTGTCTTTATCCAGGTTCAGCTTCTCACACAGCGCCATATTCACCGGGATATTTGCTGCAGAGCTGCGGGTGAAGAATGCTGTTACACCACTTTCGCGCAGGCAGGTAAATACCAGAGGGTAGGGGTTGCGGCGAATTTTCCAAAATACCAGTAACGGGTTAACCACCAGGGCAACCAGTATCATGCAACCAACCAGCGCTATCAGTAACTGGCCGTAGCTCAGCAAAGTACTGAACCCTGTTTCTGCCAGCGTGGAAGAAACCAGGCCAAAAATACCCAGCGGTGCAAAACGGATAACAACACGCACCATAAATGTTACGGCATGTGAGAAGTCGGTAACCAGGTTTTTGGTTCCTTCGTTTGCATGACGCAGAGCGAAACCTAAACCCACAGCCCACACGAGGATACCAATATAGTTGCCTTTCAGCAGGGCATCGACCGGGTTGGATACCATACTCATCAGCAGGCCTTTCAATACTTCAACAATACCAGAAGGCGGGGTGACATCAGTGGCGGCTGCTGTCAGATGCAAAGAGGAGGGGAAGACAAAACTGACCACCACTGCACACAGTGCCGCGCTGAATGTCCCCAATAAATAGAGCACCAGAATAGGACGGATGTTGGTTTTACGCCCCTTGGTATGGCTGGCAATGGAAGACATAACCAGCATCAGCACCAGTACTGGTGCAACGGCTTTCAATGCGCCGACAAATAATGTGCCGAGCAGGCCGACTGCCAGGGCTGCGGGTTTTGATGCCCACGCCAGCAGAATACCCAGAATCAAACCTACGAGGATTTGTTTAACCAGACTGCCCTGCGCAATACGCTGGAACAGGCCAGGAGAAGAGTGTGTAGCCATTGATATTTCCTGTCTGAGATGATGCGAAACATCCCGGCTGCCGTATTATTTGTGACATTTATAGCGGGATGTAACAATGTGTTTGCATGGATGAGTATAAGGATATTCTGTCGCGGTGGAAGCGATATGCTCTAATTCTTTTGAGTCCATCCAGAATTAATAACTAAGCTGTAACATTTTTGTGATAATTGCAGCAAATGTGCAGCCTGTGGCTTTACCAAATAATAAAGGGGCAAACGCCCCTTTATTCAGATGATTATTTCACCTTGTTTTGTTTGTCATTTCGCCAGTTTACCCAGCTATTGAGCAGTAATGTCAGGGCCAGAATGGCGCCAACTACGCCCAGAGAGATGCCAACCGGGATATGGAAAAAGTCCACAATGAGCATCTTCACGCCAATGAATACCAGAATGACTGCCAGCCCGTACTTCAGCATAGAGAAGCGTTCAGCAACCCCTGCCAGCAGGAAATACATGGCACGCAGCCCCAGAATGGCAAACAAGTTAGAAGTGAGCACAATAAATGGGTCGGTAGTAACAGCAAAAATGGCCGGGATACTGTCAACGGCAAAAATCACATCGCTGAGCTCTACCAGAATCAGCACCAGCAGCAGCGGGGTGGCGAACAGCAGACCATTTTTGCGCACTACAAAGTGTTCATTCTCAATGGTGTCCGTCATACGTAAGTGGCCTTTCAGCCAGCGCACCAGAGGTTTATTTTCCAGGCTGCTGTCATCTTCTTTAGCGACGGCCATTTTAATCCCGGTGAACAGCAGAAATGCGCCAAACAGGTACAGCACCCAGGAGAACTGCGTAATGAGCCAGCTGCCGGTAAAAATCATGATAGTTCTCAGGACAATCGCTCCCAGAACACCATAAATAAGCACCCTGCGTTGTAATGCTGCCGGTACAGCAAAATAGCTGAACAGCATCAGCCAGACAAAAACGTTATCTACCGCCAGTGCTTTTTCAATCAGGTAACCGGTCAAAAAAGCCAGCGCCTGCGTATCGGCGATTGCACGGTCCTGTGTTTCGGTGAGATACCACCAGAAGGCGAGGTTGAAAAGCAGAGAAAGCGAAACCCAGATAACCGACCAGACGGCGGCTTGCTTCATTGACATGGCATGGGCACCACGGCGGCCCTGCAACAGCAGATCAATTGCCAGCATAATGGCAACGACAACAGCAAAACTGCCCCACAGCAAGGGAGTGCCAACACTATTCATGGAGAGATTCCTTACAAAACAAAAACGGCCAGTGTCGGAAGACGCCAGCCGTATCGCTACATTGCGTGCACCTCGCCTTCCGGCAAGGTCTCACTTACAATGCGTTATGGAACCAATGTTCTGGAACCCATCCACATTGCCCGGTGACCGGAAGCTTGCGCTTCGTAATGACGACCAGCCGGCAATGAAGTTACTCCCCTTTGCGCGTAACAAAATATGTCAGCAGCACGGTATAAACAAGGTACCGGCACCGGTGATTTACCTAAATTTACGCAATAAGTGGTTCCGTGGTAGCGTCCGCCGGGAACACTACACCTGTTTGCTGGCGAATTTCTGTCTGCCAGCGTGCAATACCCAGGCTACAGGCCAGGTGAGGGTGCTCAACAAGGTTCTGTTCCACATAGTCGGCAAACAGCAGTGCTTCATACAGCATAGTATTAATATGCTGGGGAACGGTCAGCGTTTGCGCTGAACCCCCGCGCGGCATGAATGTTACCGCCTGGCATTCAGATAATTTTTCTATGAGCAATGACCCTGATTCGCCCTGGATTTCACTGGGCAGCGATGAATCACTCACCTTAGAGTGCTGCAGCGTCACATCGAAATCACCGTAGTTCATGATGACTGTGCCATGGGCATCCACACCGTTATCCAGCAAACTGGCATGCGCTTTTACCTCAAGCGGCTCACCGAACAACGCGATGGCTGACCCCAGGCAATAGAACCCAATATCCATAATGGAGCCATTAGAAAATGCCGGGTTAAACGTATTGGGGTTTTCACCATCCAGGTAGCGCTGGTAACGGGAAGAGTACTGGCAATAATTGAGCAGCACTTTGCGCAACTTACCCACTTTAGGCAGCGCATTTTGCAATACCTGAAAATTAGGCAGAGCAGGGGTTTTGAAGGCTTCAAACAGCACTACCCGGTTTTCTCTGGCGCAGGCAATGGCCGCTTGTGCTTCATCAAAGTTGGATGCCAGTGGTTTCTCGCAAATAACATGCTTTTTGTGGCTGAGAAACAACTGTGTCTGGGAAAAGTGCATGGCGTTTGGGCTGGCGATATATACGGCATCAATTTCAGCGTGGCAGGCCATTTGCTCAAGGGAAGTAAACAAATGGGATACCGGGTAATCGCGGGCAAAGGCTTCGGCCTGCTCAAGTGTACGTGAGTAAACGGCAACGAGTTGATATTTACCGCTTTCATGGGCCGCATCAACAAACTGGCGGGTTATCCAGTTAGTTCCAACAACAGCGAAACGTATCATAGACAGGCACTGTCTCCAGTAGGGGTTATCATCTCAGGTTAGCACGTTTTTTTGTGGGTAAAACGCATCAGGAAGCCGTTTTTTGTAGCGAAAGGTGCGTAAGCCACAGGCGGGTATCGAATTCTAACTGGTGGTAATCGGGTGCCATATGGCAGCACAACTGGTAAAAGGCTTTGTTGTGCTCTTTCTCTTTAAGGTGGGCCAGTTCATGGACAACTATCATGCGTAAGAAGGCTTCCGGGGCCTCGCGAAACAATGTCGCTACCCGAATCTCTGCTTTTGCCTTGAGTTTATTCCCCTGAACCCGGGAAATAGCGGTATGCAGGCCCAACGCGTGTTTGACCACATGAATTTTGTTATCCCACAATACTTTATTAATGGGCGGAGCACTGCGCAAATACTGGCTTTTCATCTCCTGAACATAAGACCACAGCGCTTTATCCGTCACAATTTCGTGGCGGGCCGGGTAGCGTTTTTCAATAAGCTTTCCAAGCTTCCCCTGTGCAATTAACGTTTCAACCTGAGTCAGCAATGATGCCGGGTAACCCTGTAAAAACGGGCGTGTTGTCATATTCTCTCCGCGAGTCAGGAAAAAGGTTTACTCTGAGAGCAAATTAAGGGATAAAACGCGCAGATTTTAGCACTGTGGAGAACCAATGAGCCAGGTAGAGTTAGCCGGGCGCGTATTCGCGCTGGAACGTTTCCCTGTTACTGACGACATCAACCCGCTGCAGGCGTGGGATGCGGCAGATGAATATTTACTGCAACAGGTTGGCGGGGATATCGACGGGCCTCTGGTCATTCTCAACGACAATTTCGGCGCATTAACCTGCGCTTTGGCTGAGCATAACCCGGTTTTTGCCAGCGATTCCTTACTCGCGCAAATTGCCACAGAACGCAACCTGCAAAATAACGGGCTTGATGATAATGCGGTTACATTCCAGGACAGCCTTGCTGGCCTGCCTGAAAAACCTGCACTGGTGCTGATTAAGGTACCCAAACAGCTGGCGTTACTGGCACATCAACTGGAGCAAATTCGCCAGGTTGCCTCACCGCAAACGCGTATTATTGCTGCGGGTAAAGCAAAAGAAATCCATAACTCCACCCTTGCATTGTTTGAGCGTATTCTCGGGCCAACCACAACATCCCTGGCCTGGAAAAAAGCCCGCCTGATCCACTGCACTTTTACTGCGCCTGCATACCAGCCTGCCAGCCAGACTGAGCAATGGCCTGTGCCGGAAACTGGCTGGACTATTCATAACCACGCCAATGTATTTTCCCGTAGTTCACTGGATATCGGCGCGCGTTTCTTTATGCAGCACCTGCCAGAAAACCTGGAAGGCAGCCTGGTGGATTTAGGGTGTGGTAATGGTGTTATTGGCCTGTCTTTGTTGAGCCAAAACCCACAGGCTCAGGTGACATTTATTGATGAGTCCTCAATGGCTGTGGCCTCCAGCCGTCTGAATGTCGAGGAAAACCTGCCAGGTGATGTGGAGCGCTCTGTTTACCTGGTGAATAACTCGCTTGCGGGGCTGGAAGCGAATCAGTTCGATGCCGTACTGTGTAATCCTCCGTTTCACCAACAAAATGCCGTTACAGATAACATTGCCTGGCAGATGTTTAATGATGCCCGCCGTTGCCTGAAATATGGCGGCGAGTTGCGCATTGTCGGCAACCGCCACCTGGATTATTACGCCAAACTCAAGCGTGTCTTTGGTAATTGCACCACTCTGGCAACCAACAAAAAATTTGTTGTATTGCGGGCAGTGAAAACCCGCAAACAATACTGATCACAGGCTCAGCGCGAGGCGGGTGCCTTGCGCTATGGCTCTGCGGGCATCAAGCTCGGTTGCCACATCACAGCCGCCAATCAGGTGTACTTGCTTACCCAATTCCTCCAGTGGCCGGGATAATGCCCGCAGTGGCTCCTGGCCTGCGCAAATAATCACATTATCCACTGCCAGAATTTGCTCTTCTTCCCCACAACGGATGTGCAGGCCTGCATCGTTAATACGCAGATATTGCACACCTGCCAGCATTTTTACACCGCGCTGTAGCAGGGTGGTCCTGTGGATCCAGCCGGTTGTTTTCCCCAAACCTTCACCGGGTTTGCTGTTTTTGCGTTGCAGCATAATGATTTCGCGTGGGTTATCTGGCGTATGAACCCCTCCCGGGATCAGGCCGCCGGCATGCTGGAGTGACGTATCGATTCCCCACTCCTGGCAAAAACGCGCCACATCAAGGCTGGTGGCTGCGCCGTTCTGGCTTAAGTACATGGCGGTATCAAAGCCAATACCGCCGCAACCAATAATTGCCACACGCTTGCCAACGGGGTGCTTATCGCGCAGTACTTCAAGGTAGCTCAGCACACTGGGGTGATGAATGCCGTCGATGTCTGGTGTACGTGGTGCTACACCGGTTGCCAGAACCACCTCTTGCCATTCGGTTAACTGCTCTGGCGCTACCCGTTCGCCAAGGCGTACATCGACATGGTGTAGTTCCAGCATGCGTTGGTAGTAACGTAAGGTCTCCCTGAATTCTTCTTTACCGGGGATCTCTTTAGCTATATTGAACTGCCCGCCAATCGTACTGGCCTGGTCAAACAAGGTAACGTGGTGGCCACGCATGGCGGCATTGACTGCGAAAGCCAGGCCTGCGGGGCCTGCGCCTACCACTGCAAGCCTGCGCTTCCCGGCTGCCGGGCGCAGGGGCAACTCGGTTTCATGGCAGGCCCGTGGGTTGACCAGGCAGGAAGTGATCTTCCCGATAAAAATTTGATCAAGGCAGGCCTGGTTACAGGCGATACAGGTATTGATTTCATCACTTCGCCCGCTTTCCGCTTTTGAAATAAACTCGGCATCAGCGAGGAATGGGCGTGCCATGGAAACCATATCTGCATCACCGTCACGTATAATTGCTTCCGCAACATCCGGGTCATTGATACGGTTGGTGGTTATCAATGGAATGGCGACTTTGCCTTTGAGTTTGCGCGTCACCCAGCTAAAAGCTGCGCGAGGGACTGACGTGGCAATCGTGGGAATACGTGCTTCATGCCAGCCAATGCCGGTGTTTATCAGCGTTGCGCCTGCCTGTTCAATGGCGCGTGCAAGCATGCAGGTTTCAGCAAAGGTGCTGCCACCTTCCACCAGATCCAGCATCGACAAGCGGTAGATAATAATAAATTGCTCACCCGCTGCCTTGCGAACGGCAGACACAACTTCTGTTGCAAAACGCATGCGGCGGGGCCAGTCACCTCCCCATGCATCATCACGCTGATTAGTGCGCGCTGCGAGAAACTCGTTAATTAAATACCCTTCAGACCCCATGATTTCCACGCCGTCATAGCCTGCTTTTTGTGCCAGCATGGCGCAGCGGGCAAAATCATCAATCAGCGCCAGAATCTCTTCATGGGTTAGCGCATGGGGTTTGAAACGGTTAATTGGAGCCTGAATGGCTGAAGGTGCCACCGGATGTGGCTGGTAGCTATAGCGACCGGTATGCAGGATTTGTAAGGCAATTTTCCCGCCTTGCTGGTGGACCGCATCAGTAATGACCTGGTGCGCCCTGAGATGCTGCTCTGTATCCAGTGTCGCACCTTGTGCCATCGCGACTCCGGAAGGGCAAGGGGCGACGCCACCTGTCACTATCAGAGCTACGCCGTGCTTTGCCCGCTCAGCATAAAAAGCGGCCAGGCGCTCAGGGCCATTGGGGTGCTCTTCCAGCCCCGTATGCATGGACCCCATAAGTACCCGGTTTTTCAGAGTAGTGAAACCCAAATTAAGGGGGGACAGCAGCGATGGATAGCTCATCATTTTTTCCGTTTTTGTTATGTGGTCGGATGAGTTATTAATTTAGCTGGCAAATGCCTGATGCACAGTGTGCAGGTAAACCGATTGTGATGGGATTCAAATAACTGCTGGGGAAAAAAGGTCCGGGCACATCATGTGTGTGCCCGGAGGCATATTACGCTGCGTCGTCTTCTGGCTCTTGTAACTCCGACAACTGCTCCAGTGCCACTTTCGCGGCCTTGAGCACTTGTTCACACTGTGACAGTTCCAGCGTCAGTGGCGGCTCAATACGAATGGTTTTCGCATTGTTAAGCGTACCGGCGACCAGAATGTGCTGGCGGAACATTTCACTGGCGAAGTTATAGCCAATATCGTTATGGGTAAACTCAATGGCCATCAACATCCCTTTACCGCGGACCTCTGTGATGAGCTCCGGGTAGTCTGCAGCCAGTGCCTGGAAGCCTTCCAGTAATAGCGCACCTTTTTCAGCAGACTGACGAGGCAGGTTTTCTTCCAGCAGCACATTAATGGTTGCTAACGCCGCAGCACAGGCCAGCGGGTTGCCACCAAATGTTGTGGTATGCAGGAAGGGGTTTTCAAACATAACAGAGAACACTTCTTCCGTGGCAACGGTTGCCCCAATCGGCATCACCCCACCGCCAAGTGCTTTGGCAAGGCATAAAATGTCAGGTTGCACATTTTCATGCTCACAGGCGAACATTTTACCTGTCCGGCCCATACCCGTTTGCACTTCATCCAGAATCATCAGTGCACCGAATTCATCACACAGCTTACGCACTGCGCTCAGATATCCTTCGGGTGGCAGAATAACGCCGCCTTCGCCCTGAATCGGCTCCAGAATTACGGCAGCAACATCGTCACCGGTTTTCTGGCATTCGCTCAGTAAAGTACGCATGGCGTCAATGTCACCAAAAGGGACATGGCGGAAACCCGGTACTAATGGCATAAATGGCTTACGGAAAGTGGATTTTGCCGTGGCAGAGAGTGCGCCCAGAGACTTGCCATGAAAGGCTCCACTGGTTGCTACAAACGTATATTTGCCACGTTTCCCCTGATACGCTTTTGCCAGCTTCAGTGCGGCTTCAACGGATTCCGTTCCACTATTGGAGAAAAAGCTGTATTTGAGTTTTCCGGGGGTCAGTGCAGCAAGGGTTTTTGCCAGTAATGCACGCAGGGGGTCAAGCAATTCCTGGCTGTGCAGTGGCTGTTTTGCGAGCTGTTGCTCAACGGCGGAGACAACGACTGGATTACGGTGCCCTACATTAAAGATTCCGAACCCGCCAAGACAGTCGATAAATTCCTGTCCCTGGGTGTCGACAAGCGTATTCAAACTTCCCGCCTGCCATTCTACGGCCCCGTAATCCCCGCCGGCTGTAACTGATTTGCGATACTCCAGAAAACCGGGGTTTACATGCTCTTTAAAGTATTCTCTTACCTCTCGGTTAAGTGCTTTCATTTCCTCGTGATCGAGGGTGGTTTTTTCAATGATGTTCAGTGCGTGCGCTGAGCAAGCGAGTGCCGACGCGCTGGAAGGTAACCTGTTCAAAATGTGCTCCTTTGGTGCGGCGTATCACACGATACTGAATTAAGTATTGCAGGGTTTACGCCATATCGTCGGCAGTCGTGAAAATCACGATTTTGAACTGATAAACTTAGAAAGGATGGATTTTAATCGTTGTGCCTATGGCATCGCCTGGTGTTAATGCTGTGTTACAAACGGTATCTATAAAATAAAAAGTGGTAAAAAGCTTTTCTGATGTGTTTTTTTCACCGTTATGGGGCGCTTTGCTCTGCTTTGGTGCAATAACATGAAAAAATATATAATCTGATGGTTATCAATAAATTGAGTGGGAAAAGGTTACAACTGATAGTCATTTAACTTCAATGAATATCAACTTTTGTAATTGATGTTATTTTATTACAAAGTCTCATCGAGAGTAGAAATAACTGGTGTATCTTTACTCTGCTTTTTTTGCCCAGGACTGGCAATATTAAATTTAAGGAAATGCTTATGCAGATGATTCTCAACATAGATAATGATTTAATTGCGTTGAATCAGGCGATAAAAAACCATTATGAGTGGGCGGGTAAGCTGCTTGAGCTGGCTTTGTTGGGCGGAAAAACTGATGAGGCCATTTTGCACCCGTTAGCTCACCAGCGTTGCCAGTTCAGCCGGTGGATTAGCCATAATCTGGAAGAAGGCCATCCTGGCGCTGAACTGGTATCACGTATTTATTATGCCCATGTGATTATGCATGACAGAGCACGAGACCTGATGCAGGCAATAATGAATACAGCTGTTAGCCCGGTAATATTAAGCAATTACCATCATGCTCAGCAATTGTTTATCAATAGTATCGATAAATATAAAGAATATTTGTTTGAAAGCCGTAACCATATGGATACGCTGACTGGCCTTCCATTGCGGCATTTACTCTACAGCAACTTCGCATTAATGCAGGACCGGAATCAGCGTGCCGGAAAAAGAATATTTGTCTTATTAATGGATATAGACAGGTTTAAATCTATTAATGACTGCTGGGGGCATAATGCCGGGGATGAGGTGTTACGCCGGGTGGCGGATATTCTCTGCAGCGGAGCACGGCGGCATGAACCTGTTTACCGTTTTGGCGGCGAAGAATTTATTATGCTTATCGAAGCGTCATCGGGTAAAGAGGCCTGCCAGTGCGCAGCCAGGCTGTGCCATCATCTGGAAAGCAACCCTGTTGAACTGGGAGCAGAGTTACTAACGGTGACGGTGACGGGCGGCATCGTGGGCCTTAAAGAGGGCGAATCACTGCACGACGCAATCGGCCGTGCAGATAAAGCAATGTACCACGGGAAAAATACCGGGCGTAACCGCTGTATTTATATGTCAGAGACGGGGCAATTGATTACTCTTACGCACCAGGTTCCTGGTGAATCCCCTGGTTTAGATCCTGGCGCGAATACAAACGCTGAATTTTCCCACCATCCATAAACGCGGCGCGGTCTGACATATGGGCAATAACGTCAGCGTCATGGCTGACCAGGACGTAAGTCATTCCGTGTTCTGCTTTCAACCGGTTCAGCAAATTGAGGATTTCTGCCTGAACAGACATATCCAGTGCTGATGTGGGCTCATCAAGCAGCAAAATACGCGGCCGCAACAGTAATGCCCGGGCAATTGCCACACGCTGGCGTTGCCCACCAGATAACTGGTGCGGGTAACGGTCCAGCGCACTGGCAGGCAGGCCAACCTCTTCCAGCATGGCTGCAACTTGTTTACGGCTGGTTTGCTCGCCATGAATAATTAAAGGTTCAGACAGCGTGCGCCACAGCGTATGGTTTGGGTGAAGCGAGGCATACGGGTCCTGGAACACCATTTGGACATTACGCCGCAGGTCGCCGCGAAATACCTGCCCCGGCGTAAGCGTATTCCCCATTAAGGAAACTGAACCCTGCCATTCACGTAGTAGACCCGCCAGAACACGCAAAATTGTCGATTTGCCACAGCCTGAAGCGCCAATCAAAGAAAAGGTTTCACCTTCTTCAATGGCAAATGTCGCACCTGATACAGCAGTTTTAACCCCGCCTTTTACCGGAAACACAACCTTGATCTCGCTAACATTAATCATTGCCATGAGGAATTCCTTGCCAGATTTGGTTGCGATCCAGAGTGGGTAGCGGATGCCCCCAGCTTGCTGCACTGGGGCGGCAAGTCCAGAGAGTCCGGGTATAAGGATGAGTGGCATTCGGGAGTTCAGCAGCAGGCATTGTGTCTGTCAGGTGGCCCTGAAACATCACCATCACCCGGTGGCAGTGCGCTGCAACCAGTGGCAAATCGTGGCTTATCAGCAGCATTCCCATTTTACGTTGCTCACATTGCTCAACCAACAGGGTAAGGATTTGATCCCGCATGCGGGCATCCAGCGCAGAAGTTGGTTCATCCGCGATAAGTACCCGCGGCGAGTTCATCAGCGCAATGGCAATCATAACGCGTTGCCCCATCCCGCCAGACAATTCCGCCGGGTAGCGTGACAAAACTGTCTGGGGCAAACCAACCGCATCAATCAGTGCTTTGATATGCTCCAGGCGGGCTTTCCGCGGCAATTTTTGATGCAGCGTCAGGGCTTCCTGCGTTTGCTGTAATACCGTTTGCACCGGATTGAGCGCGTAACGTGGGTCTTGTAATACCATCGCGACCTGGTTACCACGCAGGCGTTGCCAGGCGCGTGGCGAGAGCGACAGTGCGTCCTGGCCGAGCACTTGCAATGACCTGGCGCTGACCAGGCCAGGTTTACGCACCAGCCCCATCAGCGCTCTTGCCGTCATGGATTTCCCCGAGCCAGATTCCCCAACCAGCGCCAGCCGCTCCTGGCCGAGAGAAAATGACAGGGAACTGACCACCCGCGCTCCCGGGTAATCAATATTCAGCCCATCGACATGGATAAACTTGTCAGTCATGTTGTGGCTCCAGAACATCACGTAAGCCATCGCCCAGTAAGTTAAATGCCAGGCTGGCAAGAAGAATGATGGCCCCCGGGGCTGCGGCTATCCACCATTGGTCGAAAATCACCTGCATACCATCTGCTATCATGGCTCCCCACTCAGCCATCGGCGGGCGGGCACCCAGCCCCAAAAAACCCAGCCCGGCAGCAGCCAGAATGATCCCGGCCAGATCCAGTGCCAGGCGCACAATGGCCGAAGGCAGGCATAAAGGTAGAATATGGCCTGCCAGCAGGCGTGTTCCCCGCACGCCCAGCATCTCTGCGGCGGCAAGGTAATCACTGTTACGCAAGCGTTGTATTTCACTGCGGGCCTGGCGTGCATAGGCAGGCCAGGTGGTGAGCGCCAGAGCCAGTGCGCCATTGACCAGGCCAGGCCCGAGCATGGCAACAAAAGCAAACGCCAGAATAAGGCGAGGCATGGACATAACGATATCGGTAATCCGCATCAGCACACGTTCCAGCCAGCCACCATAGTAGCCAGAAACAATACCGACTATCAGGCCAAGAGGCAGAGTGATGATACTGACCAGCATCACCAGACCCAGTGCCGGGCGGGCACCATACAGCAGGCGGGAAAGCATATCGCGCCCATAGCTGTCGGTACCCAGCCAGTGGTGTGAATTGGGCGCTGCAAGGCGGTCGGCGGCATTTTGCCAGTTAGGGTCTGTCGGTGCCAGCCAGGGAGCAAGGAGAGCAATCGCCACCAGTAGCACCACAACCACCAGCCCGGCAATCGCAGAAGGGGAGCGCAATAAACGGCGCCAGAATAGCGAGGCAGGCATCAGTGTGTCCTCGGGTCAGTGACGCGAACCAGCACGTCAGTCAGATTATTGATAAGGACAAAGCAAATCCCGATAACCAGCGTGCCACCCATAATGGCTTTGGTGTCTCCGGCAAACAGTGCTGTAGTCAGGTAGCGGCCAATACCCGGCCAGGAAAAGACAGTTTCGGTCAGAACCGCCCCTTCAAGCTGGCTGGTCCATACCAGAGCAAGAACGGTGAGTAGTGTACCGCGAATATTGGGGAGTACGTGGCGCCACAGAATCGTCATTTCGCTGGCACCTTTTGCTCTGGCAAGGGTGATGTATTCTTTTCCCAGCTCACTTAAACAGGCCGCGCGGGTCAGCCGGGTAATGCTTGCCAGTGCGTAATACCCTAACAGACTGACGGGTAACACCAGGTGGCTCAGGGCATTGCGGAAAGCTTCCGGGTCACCTGAAAGCCAGGTGTCAATTAAGGCGAAGCCGGTACGTGGTTCAACGCTGTACTGGTAAATATCATCTAACCGGCCAGGGCCTGCGCTCCATTGCAGGCGGGCGTAAAACAGTGACAACATCAGCAACCCCAGCCAAAAAATGGGGACAGAGTTGCCCAGTAACGTGAGGGTACGAATGACGGTGTCAAAAAACGACCCCGCATAGCGGGCACACAATACCCCGCACAGGATACCGGCCACTGCGCCAACAATCAGCGACAGCGTAGCCAGTTCCAGCGTAGCCGGAAACGCCGATAATAAATCCTGCAAAACAGGCTGACCGGTGGCACTGGCAGTACCCAGATCCCCGTGGAGGAGATTCACAAAATAGTGCCAGAATTGAATGAATAACGGTTGGTCCAACCCCAACTGGTGGCGCACTTGTTGATAGGTAGAAACACTGGCGTGATCGCCCACTATCTGTAGCACAGGGTCAACCGGAGAAAGGGCGGAAAGTGAAAAAGTAATAACCAGCAGGCCCAGTAAGGTTAAAGCCAGTGTGAACCCGCTTTGTGCGAGGGTTACCAGCATCTGGCGCAGGCGTTTCGCGCCGGGAGAGAACGGTGTCGCAGACATGAAAAAACTCTATTTGGGTAAGCCAGAACCAGGGGGTAAACCGGCACAGGGCGGAATATCGCCCGCGCCGGTAAAGAGACCGGTACTATTTTGTTACGCGGTCATAGTACACCATATCGGCGTTCAGCCCTTGTTGGTAGCCCTTCACGTTATCGCGTACCACGACCTGGGTTTTCCCCTGGTCAACAAATACATAAGGCGAGTTGTGCTGTAACTTCTCCTGCATCTGTTGGTACATAGACAGGCGTTTGGCCGGGTCGGCCTCAGCGACAGCGGCCAGTGTTTGCTTATTCATTTCAGGGTTCATCCAGCCATTCAAACCTGCAACTGTGCTGGATTTACCATCATTGTAAGCAAATGCGCTGGCATTTGAGTGCGCATCAAAATAATCCGGGATCCACAGGCGAATAGCGGCCTGGTGCTGTTTGGCCCGCACCCGCGCATATACCTGGCTACCTGCGGCAGGCAGCAAATCTACTTTTACGCCACCCTGTGCAAAACTGGCCTGCATAGACTGAGCAATAGTGATGAATGGCGGCTTGTTTTCCACATCCAGCGTAAAGTGCGCGTCTTTAATCCCTGCTTTGCTTAAAATCTCTTTGGCTTTTTCAGGATCAAAGTGGAAGGGGTTACTTTCGATGGCGCCCGGTAAGCCCACAGGCAGGAAGCTCTGGTGAATAAAATACTGGCCTTTCAGCAGATCCTGGGTAATGCCTTTGTAATCAACCAGCCAGCGGGCAGCCTCCCAGAATGCCGGGTTCTTCAGGAGCGGATTAGCACTGTTACCGGTGTTAAACACCAGGTAGTTCTGTTCAGCTGAAGGAATGCTCAGCACTTTTACACCCGGCTTGCCTTGCAGCGCACTGGTCTGGTCTGCGCCCAGGTCACGGGCTATATCGGCATCCCCCTGCTGGATTAACAGGCGACGCGCGGCCGGGTCGGGCACATTCTTGATAATAATGTGTGCCATTTTGGCTTTATCGCCAGGCGAGGAAGCATTGGCATCCAGCACTATTGCCTGGTGGGGCTGGTAAACCCGCATGCTGTAAGGGCCACTTCCTGCCGAATGCATTTTCAGCCATGCATTACCAAAATCATTGTTTTTGGCATGAGAGGCCACTTGTTTCTCATCCACAATAGAAGCAATCGGCGTGGACAGAATATTTAAAGCAACCGCCGGGCTGACATCAGCAGTCCAGTGGATCTGTAACGAGTGGTCGTCAACTTTCTTGAATTGTTTGGCGATATTTTCCGGCGACCAGCCCAGAACATTCAGAATAAAAGCCGGGGATTTATTCAGGGTAATCGCCCGGGTATATGACCAAATAACATCTTCGGGGCGTACCGGGTTTCCGGAAGCAAATGCTGCGCCGTTACGCAGTGTTATTGTCAGTGTTTTGCTGGCCGCATCAGCTTTCCAGCTTTCAGCCAGTACTGGAATGACTTTTTCCGGGTTATCCCGGTCAGCCTGTACCAGGCGTTGGTATAAAGAAGGAATAGTTTGAATGCTCGATAATTCATTGGCTTCAGCCGGGTCAAGGCTGACCAGGTCATCAAGCCCCTGGGCTACAACCAGGGTATTGGGTGGTGTGGCAGCCTGAACAGAAAAAATACTGGCAGAAAGCGCTGTCAGTAATACAGCAGGAAGGTATTTCTTGCGCATAATCATCCCAATTAACGTTTCGACATTATTGTTCACATAACGTTAGGGCTTTTAGCCCCTGAGATAAAGTAATAATGAGCAAGTAACCTATGAAAATAAGTAATATCCATATAGTCAATTGTCACTATAGCTACATAGTAACTTAATGAAATTATTGTTTTCATCAAATAGCAGGCGGTTTTACCAGTGGCTGGCATGCCTGTGCGAATAACCTGATCTTATTAGTGGATAAATGGGATTGTGATCACACAATAACCCTAAAGATAAATTTTTTAGCGCCGAAATAACAATTCATTGGAATGTTTTTAACAAACAGGCAACTGTTTTTTTCGGAGCTGCACATGACTTCTCGCCCACCTGTAACCCAAACAGAAAAAAAACTCGAAAACTCAGCCACTCTGATGTCGACCACAGACCTCAATAGCTACATTACTCACGCTAATGATGACTTTGTGCATATCAGTGGTTACAGCCTGGACGAGCTCACGGGCAGCCCGCACAATATTTTACGCCACCCGGACATGCCTAAAGCCGCATTTGCAGACATGTGGGCTACGCTGCGTAGCGGTGAACCCTGGACCGGAATAGTGAAGAACCGGTGTAAAGATGGCGACCACTATTGGGTGCGCGCTAATGTTTGCCCAATGAAAAGAGAGGGCAAAGTGACTGGCTATATGTCGATAAGAGTTGCGGCGAATCGCGATGAAATCGCCGGTGCGCAATCGCTGTATAGTTCGCTTAATGAAGGGCGCAGTACAAAGCGAATTTTCAAAGGCCTGGTGCTGGGTAAAGGTTTGTCGGGGATATTGCCCCGCCTTTCACTCCGCCAGCGCATAGGTGGCGTGTTTGCTTTGTTGTGGGCCTTATTCGCAGTGCTGGCAATTGTGCAAGGTGAACGGGGCATGATATTGCTGGCTGAATTAGTAACGGCAGCACTGGTCATGCTGGTGGGGACTGGAATGATGGTCTGGCAGGTAGCCCGGCCAGTAGAGGATGTGGCTACCCAGGCGCTGGAGGTTGCGACCGGCGAGCGTCAGTCAATACGCCATATGCACCGCGCAGATGAAATTGGCCGTACCTTGCGGTCCATTGGCCAGCTTGGGCTGATGTGCCGCTGGTTAATGAATGATGTTACCCAACAAATCAACACCGTGCGTCAGGGTAGCGAAGATCTTGCAAAGAGCAATGAAGACCTTAACCACCGTACACAGCAGTCGGTAGATAATGTCCAGACTACAGTCACGACAATGAACCAGATGGCCGAAACAGTTCAGTCAAACTCCCAAACCGCCGAGCAGGCTAACCAACTCTCTTCAGATGCCAGCCAGGTGGCACAAAGCGGTGGGCAGGCAATGAAAACCGTGGTCACGACTATGGATGACATCGCCGCCAGCACCCAGCAAATCGGTACCATCACCTCATTAATTAACGACATCGCGTTTCAGACCAATATTCTGGCACTGAATGCGGCCGTAGAAGCCGCACGGGCGGGCGAACAGGGGAAAGGGTTTGCGGTGGTAGCGCAGGAAGTACGCCATCTGGCACAGCGCAGTGCATCTGCAGCCAATGAAATTCGCCAGTTGATTGAAGAAAGTGCCAGTAAAGTTGAATCAGGTTCTGTACAGGTTCACCAGGCAGGGCAAACCATTCAGGACATTGTGGACCGGGTGCAAAATGTCACGCAACTGATTACCCGCATCAGCCAGGCGACCCGTGAACAGGCATCAGGGTTATCCGGGTTGACCGAAGTGGTGGCGGCTCTGGATGGTATTACTGCCAGTAATGCACAACTGGTAGAAAGCAATGCACAAATTGCCGACATGGTGAAATACCGGGCGGAACGTCTTCAGGATGCCGTTGGCGTGCTTTCTCAGGTGGGGTAAAACCACCGTACCTGAAATCGGTGAAATGTTAGTTTCTGCAACTCCCCGAATACATCACTACCATTGAGCCTGTGGCAAACGGGCTTGATGATAATTGATTGTTTTTTGTAACTATATTTTTTCTATAAATAACTCAAAGTTATTTTTTGATAATACAGGATGTTGGTGCAACGCACTCACTGTGATAGTGCGCCTGCACAGCCCTGCTATAAGCTCCGGTTATCTGTTGCAGTCGTTAATGATTTGTAAACATAAGACAATGATCTTATTTCATTGTTTTATGAGTTATTTCTCGATTTTTCACCATTTGGTACATATTTTGCTCGATGTTTCCTGTCATTTATTTAACAGGGACATCAACATGCTGAAATTATCTTTTCCGGGCCGTAAAAGTAAGTTCGCACTGGCGCTGGGTTCTCTGGCGCTTTTGAGTAGTTCACTGGTAAATGCGTCAACGCTGCGTATTGCTATGACTGCAGCGGATATTCCCCTGACTCTGGGCCAGCCAGATCAGGGCTATGAAGGTAACCGTTTCACCGGGATCCCTTTGTACGATTCACTGGTTGAGTGGGATCTTTCACAAGGCGAAAAACCCAGTGGTTTAGTGCCAGGGCTTGCCACCGAATGGCATGTTGACCCGGATGATCACACGCGCTGGATCTTTACTTTGCGCCACGACGCCACCTTCCATGATGGTACGCCGGTCAATGCCGATGCCATTGTCTGGAACGTTAACAAAGTTCTGGATAAAACCGCTGTACAATACGCACCAGGGCAGATTGGCAATACCTTATCGCGTATGCCAACACTGCGCGGAGCCACGAAAATTGATGATTACACCGTTGCCCTGACCACATCAGAACCGGATGCGCTCCTGCCTTATAACCTCACGAATCTGTTTATTGTTTCGCCCACGGCCTGGCAGAAAATTTTTGCGGCTATCCCGGCTTCAGATGGCGATGACGCCACACGCAGCAAAACGGCGTGGACGGAGTTCGCGGCACATGCTGTAGGAAGCGGCCCGTTTGAACTGGAAAAGTTAGTTCCCCGCCAGCAGTTGATCCTGAAAAAGAACCCTAATTACTGGAATAAAGCACGTATTCCGAAAGTGGACAAAGTGGTGCTGATCCCACTGCCGGAAGCTAATGCGCGCACTGCTGCACTGCTCTCAAAACAGGTGGACTGGATAGAAGCACCAGCACCGGACGCGCTCGATCAAATAAAAGCCCAGGGCTACAAGATCTACGCCAATATTCAGCCTCATTTCTGGCCCTGGCAGTTCTCATTCCTGAAAGGGTCGCCCTGGCTGGATATCCGGGTGCGTAAGGCGGCTAACCTGTGTATCAACCGTGCAGAGCTGAAAAATTACCTTGGCGGCTACATGGAGGCGGCCACCGGCGTGTATGAACCCGGTAACCCCTGGCATGGCAACCCCACCTTCAAAATTAAATATGATCCCGATACCGCACGTAAGTTGATGGAAGAAGCCGGTTACAGCGCCAGCAAACCACTGCATGTGACTGTGGCGACCTCGGCATCCGGCTCCGGGCAGATGCAGCCGTTACCCATGAACGAATACATCCAACAAAGCCTGAAAAGTTGCTATTTCAACGTGGATATCAAGGTCCAGGAATGGAATACCTTGTTTACCAACTGGCGTTTGGGGGCAAAAGATCCGGCAGCCAAAGGTATTGATGCGATCAACGTCAGTGCCGCCGCGCTCGATCCCTACTTTGGCATGATCCGTTTCTCAACGGCGAAAGCCTTCCCACCGGTTGCCACTAACTGGGGTTATTTCGCCACACCTGAAACTGAAAAA
Organism: Mangrovibacter sp. MFB070; assembly: GCF_000705335.1. Classification (NCBI taxonomy): domain Bacteria; kingdom Pseudomonadati; phylum Pseudomonadota; class Gammaproteobacteria; order Enterobacterales; family Enterobacteriaceae; genus Mangrovibacter; species Mangrovibacter sp. MFB070. Next base: position 45,477 of record NZ_JJMI01000011.1, on the reverse strand, counting down.
CTGGCAACGGCGGTGAAAAATGCCTTCAGCACGGATGAGATGAACAAAGCCGCTGCTGCATTGCACACCGAGCTGGTGGACCAGGTTCCGTTCCTGTTTGTTGCCCATGATGTTGGTCCCCGGGCAATTTCACCTGCTGTCACTGGGGTGGTACAGCCGCAAAGCTGGTTTATCGATCTCGCGCTGGTGAGCAAAAAAGAGTAACTGAGAACTCAGGAGGGAAGCATGTTTCGGTCTGTCTTTTACCGAGTATTGCTGGCGGTTCCCACCATGCTGGGGGTAGCGATTATCTGTTTCCTGTTGGTACAGATAGCCCCCGGCGACCCGCTGGTTTCCGTTATGCCGCCAGATGCTTCAGAAGAACTACGCCGCAGTCTGATGCAGGCTTATGGCTTCGATAAACCGCTACCGGTTCAGTTTGTCCACTGGCTGTGGCGGGCATTGCATGGCGATTTGGGTATGTCGGTCGCCACCGGGCGGCCGGTATTCAGCGAGGTAATGACGGCGGTGACCTATTCGCTGCGCCTGGCTGTGCTGGCAACACTGGTGGGTTTTTTGCTGGGAAGCCTGTTCGGGTTTGTTGCCGGTTATTACCGCAACAGCCTGGTGGACCGCCTGGCATCGGTGTTATCGGTGTTTGGCGTGAGTGTGCCGCACTACTGGCTGGGTATGCTGCTGGTCATTATTTTCAGCGTAAAACTGTCGGTGCTACCCGCTACAGGCGGCGGGCCGATAGGCGAAGTGGGCTGGGCGTGGAACTGGGAGCATATGCAATTTATGTTGCTCCCGGCCATTACGTTATCTGTCATTCCCACAGGCATTATTGCCCGTACTGTGCGTTCCCAGGTCGCAGACTTACTGAGCCAGGAATTTATTACCGGGTTACGGGCCAGAGGGCTGAGTGAAGCGAGTATTTTTGGCCATGTGGTGAAAAATGCCGCGCCGACCGCCCTGGCTGTGATGGGGCTGCAGGTGGGTTACCTGATGGGCGGTTCAATCCTGGTTGAGACGGTATTTTCCTGGCCGGGTACGGGGATGTTGCTCAACACGGCAATTTTCCAGCGAGACTTGCCGCTGTTACAGGGAACTATCTGGGTTCTGGCGCTGTTTTTTGTGTTGCTGAATTTGCTGGTAGACATGCTCCAGTCTGCGCTTGATCCGCGAATTAAAAGGAGCTGAGGATGGTTGATTCTGTGACACCAAAAGCACCTGATACATTGCCTGTTGTTCCGGCTTCAGATGGCTACTGGTCTGGCGTCGCACTGAGGCTGGCAAAAGACCCCGGCGGCATGTTTGTCGCTGCCATCATTGTCGCTCTGCTGTTTTTAGCCGTGGCTGGTCCCTGGCTGATAACCAAAGATCCCTACCAGACATCCATGTTTTTGCGCCTCAAACCCATTGGGACTGATGGTTTTCCACTGGGTTCTGATGAACTGGGGCGCGACATGCTGTCGCGGTTGATTCTGGGCACGCGTTTATCGCTATTTATGGGGATTATGCCGGTAATCCTGGCGTTTTTTATCGGCGGGACGATAGGTATCGTGGCCGGGTACGCCGGAGGCTGGGTAAACAGTGCGATTATGCGCACTGTGGATGTGTTTTATGCCTTTCCTTCTGTTCTGCTGGCCATTGCGTTATCTGGCGCGTTGGGGGCCGGGATCGGGAATGCGTTGTTATCCCTGACTCTGGTGTTTGTGCCCCAGGTTGCCCGTATCGCTGAAAGTGTTACCGCTCAAGTGCGCAATATGGATTATATCGATGCGGCCAGAGCCACGGGAGCGAGTGCCTTTACCATTATTCGCGTTCAGGTGCTGGGCAATGTTCTCGGGCCGGTATTTGTGTTCTCTACCGGGTTAATTTCTGTCTGCATGATTCTGGCTTCCGGCCTCTCTTTTCTGGGGCTCGGAGTACGGCCACCTGAACCCGAATGGGGGCTGATGCTCAACACGTTGCGCACGGCTATTTATACCCAACCCTGGGTGGCGGCTTTACCAGGCATGATGATTTTCATCACGTCTATCTCCTTCAATATTCTTGCTGATCGCCTGCGCGCAGCCATGGCCATTAAGGAGTAACGGATGCAACCTTTTCATAATCAGGATATTGGCGGGCCTGCGCAGCCTTTGTTACGTGTTTCCGGGCTGGTGAAGTATTTCCCGGTGCGTAGCGCACAAGGGCGGGTACAGGTTCAGGCTGTAGATAACGTTAATTTTGAAGTAAAAAAAGGGGAAACTCTGGGTGTGGTGGGGGAGTCCGGTTGCGGCAAATCCACCACGGCACGGTTATTAATGCAGTTACTCACCCAGGATAAAGGCGAACTGGTATTTGACGGGCAGAGTGTTGGCTCTGCGGCGCTGTCCATGAAAGCTTACCGCCGCCAGGTACAGATGGTGTTTCAGGACAGTTACGCTTCGCTCAACCCCCGTATGACTATGGAAGAGAGCATTGCGTTTGGGCAGCGGGTACATGGTGTTTCTGCTCGTGAAGCCCGGGAGTACGCCCATTATTTGCTGGCTCATGTTGGGCTGGATCCGGCTCGCTTTGCCGGGCGTTATCCCCATGAGTTATCTGGTGGCCAGCGCCAGCGTGTGAACATTGCCCGTGCTCTTGCCATGAAACCCCGTATGGTGATTCTGGATGAAGCTGTGTCCGCGCTGGATAAATCAGTGGAAGCTCAGGTGCTGACACTATTGCAGGATTTAAAACGCACCCTGGATTTGACCTATGTGTTTATCAGCCATGACTTACATGTTGTTCGCTGGTTATCTGACCGTATTCTGGTGATGTACCTGGGCGAAGTGGTGGAAGTGGGGCCTGCTGAAGCGCTGTTTACTGGTGCGGCGCACCCCTATACCCAGGCGCTGCTGAGCTCTATGCCATCGATGGACCCAAATCACAGAACCCTGGCCTCACCTTTGTCGGGGGATCCCCCCAGCCCCATTTCACCCCCGGCGGGTTGCCGGTTTCATACCCGTTGCCCGCAGGCAAAACCGGTTTGCCAGCAAGTGAAACCTCAGTTGAGTACGGTGAGTGAAGGGCACCAGGCCGCCTGCCTGATGGCTCAGCCGGGTTCACCCTGGTACGGCGAGATTTCAGTTCGGGAGGTGCACAGTGCCGCATGATGCTTTTGTTGAAGTGAATGACTTACACGTCACCTTTACCCGCGGTGGGCAGACCATTCAGGCCGTAAATGGTGTCTCTTTTGATGTGCAAAAGGGCGAAGTGATGGCGCTGATTGGCGAATCTGGCTCGGGGAAAAGCGTTACATTACGCGCGCTAATGCGCCTGCACCCACCCGACAGCACACGCATAACCGGCAAGATTCATGTCGGGGGCGAAGATGTGCTGGCTATGTCTTCGGCGGCTCTGCGCCAGTTTCGTGGTGCCAAAACGGCGATGATTTTCCAGGAGCCGCTGCTGGCCTTCGACCCAGTGTATACCGTGGGGCAGCAAATTATTGAGGGGCTGCGCCGCCACGAAGGGTTGTCACGCGCACAAGCCAGGGAAAGGGCGCTGTCTGCTTTGCAACAGGTGAAGATCCCCAGCCCGGAAAGCCGCCTTGATGCCTGGCCCCATGAGATGTCGGGCGGCATGCGCCAGCGTGCCATGATTGCACTGGCTCTGTCCTGCAACCCAGGCCTGTTACTGGCAGATGAACCCACTACAGCACTGGATGCCACGGTACAGATTCAGATCCTGATTTTGTTGCGCGAGCTGCAAAAAGCGAAAGGGCTGTCGATTATTTTTGTCACCCATGACATGGGCGCGGCAGTAGAAATTGCTGACCGGGTTGCCGTGATGTATGCCGGGCGCATTGTTGAGGAAGCATCGCTGGCGGAAATCCTCGCGCATCCCCGCCACCCGTATACCCAGGTGTTGCTTGGCAGCCGCCCACGAGCTGGCCTGAAAAAAGGCGATGCGTTGTATTGCATCCCGGGCGCGCCACCTGATTTAGCGCATTTACCTGAAGGTTGCGCATTCGCCAGCCGTTGCCCTCATGCCAGTGCCACCTGTTCACAAACGGTGCCGGAAACTGAATATGTCGCACAACGCCATCGGGTCAGTTGCCACCGTTGGCGCTCACTGGAGCAAGAGGCCGCAACAGAAGCGGCAACCCAGTTGGCCTGAACCTGAAAAACGAGGTGATTAAAACATGTTGGAAAAAAGTATTCGGGCTTTTATGCCTTACCCGTTTGCCCCGGTTAAATCAGCACCCGTTGGCACGCTGGCGGGGTTAACTTTTGCGGTGAAAGATTTGTTTGATGTTGCCGGTTACCCCACAGGTGGGGGGAACCCCCATATTCTGGCTATGTCTGGTATTCGCAGGAACAATTCGCCAGTCGTGCAACAATTGCTGGATAACGGCGCGCAATTTATTGGTAAAACCCATACCAACGAGATGGCGTTCTCAATGAGCGGCCACAATTATCACTATGGCACACCGGTTAATGGCGCAGCGCCGGAGCGTATTCCCGGCGGGTCATCTTCTGGTTCGGCTTCTGCTGTTTCTAACCAGTGCTGTGATTTCGCCTTAGGTACAGATACTGGCGGTTCGGTGCGTACACCGGCGAGCTACTGCGGCTTGTTTGGCATTCGCCCGACACACGGGCGCATTTCTCTGGATGGCTGCCAGCCGCTGGCTGAATCAATGGATACCTGCGGGTGGTTTGCCCGGGACGCAACAGTATTCGCGGCGGTAGGTGATGTGCTGTTGCCTGAAGATACGGTTGATTCAGCTTCACCATCCCTGGCTATTCACCCTGCTTTATTTTCGCGCCTGCCGGCCTCCAGCCAGCAATGTCTGTTGCCCTTTATTGATGCAATCAGTTCCACCCGGGGCGGAGTGCACCAAATTAGTGCGGAATTACCTGATGTTGACAGTGCATATCTTGCTTTTCGGGTTATTCAGGGGCGGGAATCCTGGCAAGCGCAGGGGGAAACCATTGAGCGTGAAGGGTTGGTTCTTGGCCCTGATGTGGCCGCGCGTTTTGCCTGGGGGAAACAGGTTACCGACAGCCAGGTCAGCGAAGCTATCACCGTACGTGAGCAGGTGACGCAGTGGTGGAATGAACAACTGGGCAACCGGATACTTATTATGCCGACTGTCCCGGATGTAGCGCCTTTACTGACAACCAGTGACAGTGAAATCGAGCATATCCGCCGTATTTCTCATGAGTTACTCAGTATCGCAGTATTGACTCGCCGGCCACAGGTCACTATACCGCTGGCGACTTTGCAGGGCGCACCTCTGGGGCTTTCGTTAATGGGGCCTTGCGGCAGTGACCGGCAGCTTATCCGGCTCGCCGGGGAAATATATTCGTTAGCCAGAACGGGCAGATAAAAGCGGGCAAAGAGTAGTGATGTGTATTGGTTGCCGTTTATAGCTGCGCGAGCTGTTCGCGCAGTACTTCCACTCCGGGCGCAATTTTTTCCGGTGAAATAGCGTGAAAGCCCATACGGAAAAAGGTTTCAGGCGGGTTGGCATCCAGAAAATGCCGGGCCCCGGGTTCAATTAATACACCGGCGTGAGCTGCGCGCCAGGTAAGTTGCTGGGTATTAATACCGCCAGGGGTTTTTAACCAGAAAGCATTCGCATGCTCACTCCCGGGAATCGGGCGGCATTCCGGCAACCAGGTTTCCAGCGACCGGTTCAGTAACTCCCAACGGCGTGCAGAATCTTCATGGTAACGGCGCAGATGTGTTTCGTAATACCCTTGTGCCAGGAAATGCGCCATCTGGTACTGGATATTGGTTGGCGCATGGCGAACCACCAGGCGGCGTAGTGCCCGGGCTTCATCAATCAATTCAGGGTCGGCCACCATAAATCCCAGGCGTAGCCCTGGCGAAAGCGCTTTGGACAGGCTGCTGACATAAACCACGCGGCCATGTTTATCGCTGGCTTTCAGAGCGGGCGGTGGGTTGAGCGTGAAATTACTTTCTGAATCGTAATCATCTTCGATAATTACCGCGTCATGGCGAGTCACATGCTCAAGCAATGCCTTGCGGCGCTGGCTACTCAGTGTCACACCTGTCGGCACCTGGTGCCCGGGGGTAACATAGTAGTAATCACAAGGCGGCTGGCTCAGAGTAATACCTTCTTCGTCAACATCGTGGGGAATTATCTGCGCATCACCGAGCAAAAAGGTGTTGATAGCTTCACGGTAACCCGGGTTTTCCACTGCCACGCGGGTTGACGACGACATCAACAAACGGGTCAGTAAATAGAGCGCGTTTTGCGAGCCAATGGTTATCAGAATTTCATCCGGAGCCGCCAGTATTCCGCGTTTTGGCAGCACCCGGGTGCGAATCTGCTCAATCAGCATGGGGACATCCTGATCGATATGATCGATTATCCATCGCTGGTCTGCCACACCGCTGTTGAGCCAGCGTGAAGCTGCCCGCCACTGGCTTAACGGGAACTGAGCGGTATTAGGCTGCCCATAGATAAACGGGTAGCGATAGTGCATCCAGCCGGAGGGTTTCATGATGGATTCTTGCTGGCTGGGTGCGACTTTAAACCGGTTGCTCCAAAGTGGTGCGGTGTTATCGGCGGGAAGTGCAGTCTCTGTGGTTTTGTACTGGCATGCCTGGTAATCCGGGTGCAGAAAATAACCACTGCGTGGGCGGCTAATCAGGTAGCCATCGTTCACCAGCCCTTCAAAAACCAGAGCTGTGGTATTGCGTGACACCTGGAGCTGGCTGGCAAGCTGGCGGCAGGAAGGCAGAGGCTGGTCGACCGGAAAAATACCGCTCAAAATAGCGTTAACCAGTGTTTCTCTGACTTGTTCCTGCAACCCACGTGACCGGTCAAATTCTATGTGCAGATAATGACGATTCATCGTGATGGTCCTCCGGTGGCTTAATAGGTAACTACATAAGCAATCTTCGTACCATGTTCTGGTTATCTGACACATCGACATAGCGAAACTGTCACTGTTCAGGTGACAAACAACCTTTCTAGAGTAAAACGCAACCCGGTGTGAATATTCTTAACGGGATATTTCTTTTCCGGCACATATTTTGCTTCGTATTCGGGTAACGCTTTCCCGTAATGCATCTGGCTTCAGAAAATAAAAAGGTGGCGCTATGAAGAGTAAGTTGGGCATTTTGACTTTATCCGCAGTGCTGGCAATGGCTTTTAGCTGGCAGGTGGCTGCTCGTGATTTACCAGAAATTGAAAAGGCAGGCGCATTGAAAGTGGTTACGGAAGATGACTACGCGCCGTTTAACTTTATCAAAGATGGTAAAGCGGAAGGCTTTAACAAGGATATGCTGGATGAATTACGTAAATACGCCAAATTCCATGTAGACCAAAGTATTTTACCCTGGACTGGCTTATTGGCATCTGTTTCTACCGGGCAATATGACATGGCTCTGACCGGGGCGGTAGTTACCGATGAACGCCTGAATGTTTTTAATTTCACGCCACCATGGGCTTCTGCACAGCATTATTTTGTGAAACGCGCAGGGGATACTTCACTGAATACCATTAAAGATTTGTCTGGTAAAAAAGTGGGTGTTCAGGCTGGCAGTGCATTATTAGCACGCTTACCAGAACTGAAAGCCATGCTGGAAAAACAGGGTGGTGAACTGGGCCCGGTTGTTCAATATCAGTCCTATCCGGAAGCCTTTGCTGATTTGGCGAACAAACGTCTGGATTACGTGATTGACGTGGTTATTGCTGTGAATGATCTGGTGAAAACAAAACCGAAAGTTTTTGCCAAAGGTCTGGCAGTTTCTGGCCCGGGTTATATGGCCTGGCCAATTCCGAAAGACTCACCAGAGCTGATGAAATATATGACCAAATTCATGGATCACATGCGTGAAACCGGTCGTCTGGCTGAATTGCAGAAAAAATGGTTTGGTGAAACCTACCCGGATCTGCCAACTGTACCAATCACCAGTGCTGAACAGTTCCATAAATTAGCAGGTCTGTAATAAATGGGCGCAGCCTGATGGTCTGCGCCTTGTTTGGTATCAAGGAGCGTTAAATGGACGCGATATCTTGGCAGTTATTATTTGAAGGCGCCTGGGCGACGTTGTGGATTTCCGGCATCGCTATCCTGTTCGGGGTGTCTATTGGTCTGGTCATCGCGTTTATTCGAATGATGAAGATCCCCGTTGTGGACACCATTCTGGTGCTGTACATCAGCCTGGCACGTGCCACACCGTTGGTGACCTTAGTTTTGTTTTTGTTTCTTTCATTGCCAGTGGTTGGCATTAATCTGGATAAAAGCATTGCCGCCATTGTGGCTCTGACACTGAATACATCTGCATTCAATGCAGAGATTTGGCGTAATGCCTTCACCCATTTCCCCAAAGAGCAAAAAGAAGCCGCGGAAGCGGTAGGGATGCAACGCTGGACCTATTTCCGCTATATCATGCTGCCACAAATGTGGATTGAAAGCCTGCCTGCGCTGGTCAATGAAATGTCCTTTTTAATTAAGGGCAGTCCGGCGATTGCCGTTATCGGCGTGGTGGATTTAACCCGGGTAACAAACCGTATTTCTGCAGTAACTTATGAACCGTTATCACCTATTTTGGCGGCGGGTTTACTGTACGTGGTCATTATTGGCGTGCTGCTTAAATTACAAAATTTAGCAGAACGTAAAGCGAAACGCCTGGCGCGGTAAAGCAGAGTATTTGGAGACGCTATGAACCAATGGGCGATAGTCTGGTCAGCACGAGATTTGTTTCTGCAGGGGTTTATTTCAACTCTTGAATTGTTCGTTATTACTGCGATTGCGGGAATTATCATCGGTACTACAGTGTTGTACTTAACCGAGCTGCAATCAAAAGTGCTGAATAACATTATTCACTACTTTGTAAGCCTGATGCGGGCAGTACCCTTCCTGATTTTGGCTTATTTACTTTATTACGGATTACCTGAAGTTGGCATTAGTATGGATGCCTGGACAGCCGGGCTGGTCTCACTGATTATTTATCACAGTGCGTATTTTTATGAGATTTTGCGTAGCCAACGGCGTATTTTTTCGACTGGCTACATCGAAGCAGCGACTGCGCAAGGTTTTTCCCGTTATAAAACCTTCACCCGGATTATTACACCAAATATTTTTTCCGGCGCATTGCCACTGATGGGTAACCAGTTGATTATCTGCCTGAAAGATACTGCTTTCTTGTGCATTATTACTGTGCAGGAAATTACTGCTGCAGCAAACAGTGTCCAGGCGACTTATTTCATTCCATTTAATGCATTTATTGTTGCCATTGGCCTGTATTGGGGTGTCAGTGTGCTGCTTGAGTTGTTGATTAAACGCCTGAATAGCTATGGCGCGAAACGAGGAATTACCCATGCCTGAGAATGCGGCGGTCAGTATTAAAAATGTCTCGAAGCAATTCGATAATGTGGAAGTGTTACGTGATATCAACCTGGATGTGCAAAAAGGGGAAGTGGTTAGTATCCTGGGTTCATCGGGTTCTGGTAAATCCACGCTGCTGCGTTGCATGAACTGGCTGGAGCAGCCTGATCGTGGTGAAATTCGTATTTCTGGTAGCCGTATCGGGGTGGATGACAGTGGCAAACATATGTCTCACCGTGAGCTGTCGAAAGTACGTGAGCGTGTAGGCATGGTATTCCAGAGCTTTAATTTGTGGCCGCACCTGACCGTGCTGCAAAACGTGACAGAGGCATTGCTGCACGTTAAAGGCCTCAAACGTGCCGAAGCCAACGAAATTGCCCATAAACAACTGGAAAAAGTGGGCATGAACCACAAGGCTGACAGCTACCCCATTACGCTCTCTGGTGGGCAGAAACAGCGTGTGGCCATTGCCCGCTCGCTAGCCATGTCGCCGGAAGTGATTCTGTTTGATGAACCAACGTCAGCGCTTGATCCAGAACTGGTTGGCGAAGTTCTGGCGGTTATGAAATCCCTGGCAGCGGAAGGCTACACCATGGTTGTTGTCACCCACGAAATGGATTTTGCCCGCCAGGTATCAGACCAGGTGGTATTTTTGGAAAAAGGGGTGTTGATTGAGAAAGCCGCCCCTGAAAAATTCTTCACCAACCCAGATTCTGAACGTGTGCAACGCTTTTTGGCGACCACGCGCTGAGATGTGTGTTATTCCCATGTAGCCAGCAATAATAATGCCCGCAGTTGTGCGGGCATTATTTTTTTGTCAGCCGTAAACCACCTCGTAAGGAGGTGGTGATTGTTAATCCCGGTCGATAGCAAACGGGTTCCATGCCTGGCGAACCGGCATCACCTCAATACGGTTGATATTCATGTGATCCGGCAGTGTAGCGATGTAATACATCTGCTCTGCAATATCCTGCGCACTGAGCGGAGTGGTACCACGGTAGAGGTTATCTGATGCCGCCTGGTCCCCTTTAGTACGCACCAGGGTAAATTCTGTTTCCGCAATGCCTGGTGCGAGGTCGGTTACACGCACTCCGGTTCCCAGTAAATCGCAACGCAGGTTATAGCTGAACTGTTTTACAAACGCTTTGGTTGCGCCATACACATGGCTACCCGGGTACGGCCACTGGCCTGCAATAGAGCCAATGTTAATAATACTGGCACCAGCACCGTGTTTAATCAGCGTTGGCAGCAATGCATGGGTGACGCTCACCAGTCCTTTCACATTGGTATCAATCATGGTTTGCCAGTCTTCCAGATCCACTTTCTGAGACGGCATGGGTGAGAGCGCCAGCCCGGCGTTATTAATGAGTGCTTTCACATCGGTAAATTCTTCAGGCAGGCTGGCTACTGCACTTTTCACTGCGTCTGAGTCACGCACATCGAGCTCAATAATATGTACAGGTACTTTTCCCGCAAGGGCATCTTTTAATGCTTCGAGCCGGGATAAGCGGCGTCCGCTGAGCACCAGTGACCAGCCATGTTCTGCAAAATAATGGGCAGCTGCTTCACCAAAACCTGATGTTGCTCCAGTAATAAAGGCAACCTGCTTTTCGGACATTTTCCACTCCTTTAAAGAAGACTGAATAACGCAAGGGTCAGTCCGCACTATAAGAAGCGGTGAAGGCATGAGACAGAGCCAGATGGCTGACTGGCTTGTGACACCTCTTGTCACAGTAAAAATCTGCTTCTGGCTCTACCTGGTCTGGTTGCTACGGGGTCAGGATGAATTCAAGGGTTTTGACCGAAATGTTGAGCGTAAGATTCAGGAGGGCAGGTATGAAACTGGCATTACAGGGCGAGAATTTTCTAACAAATAACGATGTGCGTCAGCTGGACCGTTCTTATGTATTTCACTCATGGTCTGCGCAGGGCAACCTGAACCCATTAGTTATTGCTGGCGCAAAAGGCTGCCAGTTATGGGATTACGACGGTAAAAATTACCTCGATTTCAGCAGCCAGTTAGTTAACGTCAATATTGGTTATCAGCACCCTAAAGTGCTGGCAGCCATGAAAGCACAGCTTGAAGAGCTGGTGACGATTGCCCCGGCAACAGCTAACCTGGCGCGTGGTGAAGCCGCAAAACGCATTGTGGAACTGGCACCCGCGGGTTTCCATAAAGTCTTCTTTACTAACGCCGGTGCCGATGCCAACGAAAACGCGATTCGTATGGCGCGTTTATACACCGGGCGCGATAAAGTGCTGTCAGCCTACCGCTCTTATCACGGTAATACCGGTAGTGCGATTGCTGCGACCGGTGACTGGCGCCGTGTACCAAACGAGTATTCTCGCGGCCATGTGCATTTCTTCAACCCGTATCTGTACCGCTCTGAGTTCAATGCCACCAACGAGCAAGAAGAGTGCGCGCGTGCGTTACAGCATTTGCGCCGTATTATTGAATGCGAAGGCCCGGCTTCTATTGCCGCTATTTTACTGGAAAGTATTCCTGGTACCGCAGGCATTCTGGTACCGCCAGCAGGGTATATGAAAGGTGTGCGTGCTTTGGCCGACGAATTTGGCATTGTCCTGATTCTGGACGAAGTGATGGCCGGTTTTGGCCGCACCGGCCGCTGGTTTGCGTTTGAACATGATGACGTGGTGCCTGACCTTATCACCTTCGCAAAAGGGGTGAACGCAGGTTATGTACCGGCAGGTGGTGTACTGATTTCTGAAGCCATTTCCCATTACTTTGATGACCACTTTTTTGCCGGCGGCCTGACTTATTCCGGGCACCCGCTGGCGATGGCGGCGATTGTCGCCACGCTGGACGCAATGAAAGAAGAAAACGTTGTGGAAAATGCCGCACAGGTGGGTGATGGCGTATTACGTGCCGGCCTGAATGCGCTTTCAGAAAAATATGCGCTGGTGGGTGAAGTGCGTGGGGTTGGCGTATTCCAGGCTCTGGAACTGGTGACCAACCCTGAAACCAAAACACCCGTCGCTGCAGCCGATATGGCGGCTATCAAGCTGGCGTTGACCGAAGCCGGGTTACTGAGCTTTGTGGTGGAAAACCGCATTCATGTGGTTCCCCCCTGCACAGTTACTGCCGACGAAGTGAAACAAGGCCTTGCAATCATTGACCAGGTACTGGGCCAGTTCAGCGGCCTGGTCCGTTAACCACTCCCCAGGTAAGCGGCCAGCCTGCGGGCTGGTTGCTTGCTTTTTAATCCAGCTGTGAAATATCCAGTGCGGCTTTATCAATGATACCGATAATTTGTTTGAGCGTGGCAGGCTCGGCACCTTGCTGATTCACTTTCAAATCCAGCACTGCTTTGATGTTGTCCAGCGCCCGTTTCATCTCCGGGTTTGCCCGCAGTTTACGGCCTACTGCTTTAGCTGCAATGCGTTCTTTAATTTGGGTTCGTTCCTCGTTGTGTGCTGCTAACCATTGCTGCCCCAGTTCAGTAATGGTGATTTTTTTGCGCCCGTTTTCTTCATCTTCCAGGTGAATCAGTTTGTTGGACTCAAGAAAATCCAGCGTGGGGTAGATGACGCCCGCACTCGGAACATAATGGCCTTCCGTCATGTTTTCGATGGACTTGATGAGCTCATAACCGTGGCTGGCATCCTGGGACAGAATATCGAGCACTACGATCCGTAGTTCGCCATGACCAAAGAAACGTTTACGGCGATGTCCACCACGTTCATTCGTGTCGCACTCACCACGCTCACCACGGCCACCACGGCTCCGTTCTCCGTGCCCACGTACTGTGCGGCCACGCATTTCACGGTTTTGTTCCTCACCTTCCATACGGCTGTGGCGGCCTCTGCCATGGCGGCGCCCTTCGCCTTCTTCTCCGCGCCCGTCATCGTGGCGCATCTGTAAACGGAAAAAATCTCTCATAGGGTATAACCTCATTGTTGTGTGTAATTTGCGCACCTGTTATTGCATTCAATTTCTTAATGACAGGTGCTGTATAGATATATCTAAACTATATCTGATTTCGTTTTTTGGCAAATTTTAGATCTGATGTTTTTTCTTTTTTGTTTTAATTTATTGATTTTTAACAAATTAAATTTTATGCGTGATTTGGGTTGATAACGCTAACTGATATATCAAATTTTTACTTGCATAAATCACAGATAACAATCATTATCATTAATCGTGATTAGATATATCTAAAATTAAACTACAGCAGACTATACTGGAGCCCCTATGACACAACCTCGCTCTGCAACAACACACTATCCTCGCCGTGCCCGTAATGCATTACGCTTTCGAAAACTGACAGTGATGCGCACTGAACAGGTTGCTGGCCACTTTCAGCGTATTGTGGCCGGTGGCGCTGAATTGGAAGGTTTTGAATCAAAAGGTTTTGACGACCATATCAAACTCTTTTTCCCTGAGCCTGATAGTGGTTTTGTACCGCCTGTTGCAGGTGAAGATGGCATTGTCTGGCAGAATGACGTTCGCCCTCCTGCACGTGATTACACGCCAATTTATGACCCGTCCACGCAAGAACTGACAGTGGATTTTTATATCCATGATGGCGGTGTGGCAAGTGACTGGGCTGTGCAGGCCAAACCTGGCGATACGCTGTATATGGGCGGGCCACGGGGTTCACTGATTGTTCCCACTGAGTATCACTGGCAACTCTATGTTTGTGATGAGTCTGGCATGCCTGCATTACGCCGCCGCCTGGCCGAACTTAACGCCCGCCAGTTTCAGGGGCAGGTTACAGCGCTGGTTTCTGTGCACAGCCAGCAAGCTTGTGAATATTTAACCACTGAACCGGGTGTGAATATCGAATGGTTTGTTGGCGAAAGCCCTGAAACTGTGGCGCGCCATGCACTGGCTCTGACCATTCCTGAAGAGGATTATTTCATTTGGGTGACGGGTGAAGGTAAGGTTGCCAAGCAACTCGGCGATCAGTTGAGTGAAGGGCGGGACGGGCAACTGGTTCGCACGGTTGCTTACTGGCACGATAAAGTATAAAGCCCCGCCCGTATGTGGCGTTAACTCAGGTAGCGTTCAAACCAGGCTAATGTGCGCTGCCAGGCAAGGTCTGCGGCTACCTGGTCATAACGGGGTGTGGAATCATTGTGAAAACCATGGTTCACATCCGGGTACACCCAGGCTTCATAGATTTTGTTGTTAGCTTTCAGGGCCGCTTCATAAGCGGGCCAGCCTTCATTTATGCGCGTATCCCGCCCGGCGTAATGTAACAACAGTGGAGCCCGGATGCCGGGTACGCTCTCTGCCGGCGGCTGCTTGCCATAAAAAGGCACAGCTGCAGCCAGTTCGGGGAAGGCAACAGCCGCAGCATTAGCAACCCCTCCACCATAACAAAACCCCGTTATGCCCACTTTTCCGGTACTTTGTGGGTGTGACAGCATAAAACTCACGGCAGCAAAAAAATCGTTCATTAGCTTTGTTGGGTCTACCTGTGTCTGTAATTCGCGCCCTTTATCGTCATTGCCCGGGTAGCCGCCCACAGAACTCAGGCCATCAGGTGCCAGTGCCAGGTAACCGGCTTTTGCCACTCGCCGTGCCACATCTTCTATATACGGATTTAACCCACGGTTTTCATGCACGACAACGACGGCCGGGCGTTTGCCATCCATTTTCGCCGGGCGAACGAAATAGGCGCGAACGTCTCCATGGCCTTGTGGCGAAGGGTAGTGTATGTATTCAGGCAGAATATCCGGGTCTGTAAATTCGACTTGAGTTGCCAGTGCATAGTTGGGGCTCAGTGCATTAAGCAGGCTGAGCGCTGTCGCCCCACCTACTGCGTATCGTGCTGCTTTAGCGAGAAACTCTCGCTTGGTGATACGCCCATGGGCATAGTAATCGTAGTAATCCAGTAATTCCTGAGGAAAATCTTTAGCGCTGAGACGGGGCATAAGCTGGCTCCTGGTTAACCTGTAAGGAAAGGACACAATAAAGGTTAATACAGTATTGCCGTTTTTTGCGGTTGTGCAGCGTGTGTGGGAAATATCCGGCAGATTTGGCTCTGCCGGACTGAAATATACTTAGCTGAGTTTACCTTTAAACAGTGAGTATTTGCCTGCACCCAGCAACATAATGAAAATGCCGCCGAAGAAATACAGCGCTTCTGTTTCCAGTGCCCATGCGCCAACCTGGGTGCGCACAAAGAAATTTCCCATCCCAACCAGCAGCACCGCGACAACCAGGTTAAACGCATAAACCAGGCCAGCAACGCGGGTAAGCAGGCCAACAATAATCAGCACTGGCGCAATGACCTCACCAATATAAGCACCATAGGCGACAAAACCGGGTACACCATGGGCTGCGAGCATGGGTTTTATCCACTCAACACCATTATGTATTTTTGCAGCACCGTGAAATAACATCAGGATGCCAAATACAAGGCGCAGCAACAGGCGGGCGAAGTCCGGGTGATCTACCGCGCTGGAAAAACGAGAATAAAGGCTGGTTAACATAATATATCCCTGAATATGTACTAAGAGTAATTGTCACCCGCGCAGCATAACCGCCTATTTACTGGAGAGAAATCTAAAAAATTGCAACAAGGGTTCAAAAAATTTGAATGATGATTTTTGGTGAAAACTATATTTATCAGTTGGTTATATGTGTTTTTTTGTCGGTTAGTGCGTTTTATACCGTGACGCTCCGGTGATGACCAGGGGATGACTCACCCTGGTCTGTAGTGTTACTCAATGAACGAGCTGGCGAAACTGCTCCAGTTCTTCTTGTGGCATACCTGCTTCCAGTGCGGCTTCACAAATAGCCTGCCAACTGCCGTTATCCAGAGGGATCCCTTCTGCTCTGCGTATTGTACGGTTGGTTGCTTCCCATTCACCGGGAATCAGAATGGGTTCATCTGTTGCCTGCGGTGAGGCCTTCACCCAATTGATAAACGCATCCGCTTCTTCTTCCATTTCGGGCGCACCAAACATTTCCGGGTTTAGGATAATGGTTGTCATACCATTAAAAATTGCGTCAACGCTGTCGTGCAGTGTTTCTTTATGGGTTG
This sequence comes from Mangrovibacter sp. MFB070, assembly GCF_000705335.1. Lineage (NCBI taxonomy): Bacteria > Pseudomonadati > Pseudomonadota > Gammaproteobacteria > Enterobacterales > Enterobacteriaceae > Mangrovibacter > Mangrovibacter sp. MFB070. Next base: position 29,141 of record NZ_JJMI01000011.1, on the reverse strand, counting down.
TTTTCCCGCCAGATAAAGCGCCGCCCATAATTTCACACATGGTTGCCAGCGCATACCCTTTGTGTTGTGCGAAGGTGAGCAGCGCACCTAAAGGCGGTGTCTGCATCACTGCCGGGTCGGTGGTGGGAACGCCTTGTGAATCAATCAGGCAGCCTTCCGGTACGTGCTGGCCTTTATGCCAGGCAACCCGGGTTTTACCGAACGCAATGGCGCTGGTGGCGAAATCCAGCAAGAGCGGGTCTTTATCTTTGCGTGGGAATACCACGCAGAAAGGGTTGGTGCCAAAACGGCTGTCGGTGCCGCGGAAAGGGGCGACCATTGGGTCGCCCGGGACATTCACAAAATGGATAGAGATAAACCCGGCAGCGGCGCACTGTTCAGCCCAGTAGCCAATACGGCCAATGTGGTGTGCGTTATGTAATGCCACGGCGGCAATACCAAACTGGCGCGCCTTTTCAATCCCCATATTGATAGCTTCCAGTGCCGCGACCTGACCAAAGGCGGCATTGCCATCAACCGTGACGATGGCACCGGCATCACGCACGATTTTTGCGTGCTGGTTCAGTTGTAAATATCCCAGTTTCAGGGAGTTGATATAGCTTGGGATCATGCCGACACCGTGGGAGTCGTGCCCGGATAAGTTCGCCGCGACCAGGTGGTCAGCCACCCGGCTGGCTTCTTCGGCTTCACTTCCCGCATGGCGAAAGAGCGCTTCAATAAACTGATGAAGGTGTTGCGCTTGTATACGTATTCCTGTTTTCACGTTGTGTTCATCCTCTTGCGTGCCCCCTTGTCGTTCACGTTACGCGCACAAGGCTCCACTGTTCGCAGAAGGTGGATGAAAGGCGTAGCCTGGGGAACGGCAACGTGAAATCGATGGGGTTATTGGTCTTTTTTTATCTGTCCGGGTTTTATACTGCGCCAATGGTGGGCTGAGCTCAAGGCGTGAATCGATGATGAGAAGACTTTAAAATGTTTGTGGTTTTTTTGACATAATTTGACACATTTATCCTGATTTGTGCCGCAAATTACTCACAATTTTTGGTGGGTATGGGGCCAGAATACGCAAAAAACTTCTGGGACAATAATATGCGCAAATTTGCGATAGCGTTACTGGCCGCGGCCAGTGCCATGTTTACTTTTGCCAGTGTTCAGGCTGCTGAAACGGCATCCACCACTCACCAGGTAGATTGCAAAAAGCCACCTGAACCACCAAAAGGCAGTGACGGTAAACCACTTCCTCCGCCTGAGGGTAAACAACCACCCATGGGCAAAGATGATAAGCCACTGCCACCACCAGACGGATGCAAGCCGCCGAAAGAGGGTGTGGCGCCTGGGAAGTAAATCAGTATACGCTTTGCAACGGTAAGCTGATTACCGTTGCCTGTTTTACATGTAATGCTCCCGGTTGTACATGAACACCATGCTTCCTCTAACAAATGTAGCCCGGGCACAGTTTCGTTATTCCTTACTTCTTATTCCTTTCTCAGTTTTTATTTCACCATTCTTCACACTGGTTTTTCGAAAAATATAGCCTCCTTTCCGTGGTTGCCATGCCTCCATGTGTTGATTTTTTATGTGCTTTTCTGGAAATTTCACATCCCCGCCAGATTGATGCTACTTTTTCAACTTCGGTTAACGCGGGATTTTAGCGCGAGTTTCTGGGCTCTGGCTTGTGATGGGGGGCGTTGCGTTTAATTATGCTGATGGATTTTCGTACCGGGATCAGTATCAAGTTTTACAAACGGTTGAATGAATATTCTATGTCAATATGCTAACTTAATCATTAACGAAATTTTCGTTCTACTTTGAGTTTCAAAAATGTCAAAACATCAAACACAGCTTTCCTTACTTCAGGATGAAATACGCAGTCGCTATGATTCATTAAGTAAACGGCTTAAGCAAGTTGCGCAGTATATGCTTGATAATAGCAATAGCGTTGCGTTTGACACTGTGGCTTCTATTGCCAAACACGCCGATGTTCCACCCTCTACATTGATCCGCTTTGCCAATGCATTCGGTTTTAGTGGTTTTAATGAAATGAAACAGGTGTTTCGCCAGCATCTTATGGAGGAAACAGTGAGCTACACCGAGCGGGCTCGTCTGTTTCGCCAAAAAAATGCGGATGAAAACGCGCCTTCACCTGAAAAACCAGGTGAGGTCCTGAAACTATTTACTATGGTAAATGCACAAGTCCTTCAGCAATTGCCTGTGCAAATCAAAAATGAACAATTGGAAACCGCTATCGCTATGCTGGCAAAAGCGGAGAACATTTATATTATTGGCCTGAGGCGTTCATTCAGTGTTGCCAGTTATCTAACCTATGCATTGCGTCACCTCGAACGCCGGGCATTTCTTATTGACGGTTTGGGGGGAATGTTTTCTGAACAATTAAGTTTGATAAGCCCGAATGACGTAGTGATTGCTATCAGTTATTCGCCCTATGCACAGGAAGTTGTAGAATTGGTGGAGCTGGGGGCCAGGCGTGGTGCCCATCATATTGCGATTACTGATAGCCAGGTAAGCCCTCTGGCTGCGTTCAGTGATGTCTGCTTTGTTGTGCGCGAGGCGCAGGTTGATGGTTTTCGTTCTCAGGTTGCATCAATGTGTCTGGCACAAACGTTGGCTGTGTCCCTGGCTTTATCTTCTGACTGAAGCCTGCTGGCATCTCCATGGTTTTATGGCAGACAAAAAAGGAAAACAATGGTTTTCCTTTTTTTATAGCTTGTTCAGGCGCGTATGTTTTCCCGTCCGGTTCTGAGCTTTATTCAGAAGGGAAAACACAGTCGGCAGAGAAAAATAAATAAAGGGAAAAATGGAGTATCGTTATTTTCCCTTTATTGGCAAGCAGATGTGCAAGATGGCCAGATGTTACTGACCACCAGTGTTGCTTATTTCGAGTAGCTTTCAGCCTGAATACTGGCGTCTTTCCCACCTCGTTTCGCCAGAACCACTGCTTCCATTTTTTCCAGTGAAACACCTTTGGTTTCTGGCAAATAGCGGCAGATAAAGAAGTAGCTTAAGAGGCAGCATCCGGCGAATATCCACATGGGGAATGCACCGTGGAAATGTGACAGCAGGTAGGGGTTTTCATTAATCATTGGGAATGACTGTGACACGGCAAAGTTCGCCATCCACATAAAGGCAACCGAAATACTCATCCCCTGTGAACGCATGTGGTTAGGGAAGATTTCGGAAATCAATACCCAGGCGCCAACCCCCCAGGAAAGTGCATAGAAAATCATGAAGAACAACATGCCGAACAGGGTGTAATACCCGGTTGCATGGGTATAGAGCGCCCATGAGGTAAACAACAGCCCTAAGATACTGCCGATAGTGCCTTTGCGCATTAATGAAACGCGGCCCATTTTATCCATTATCATGGCCCCAATAATGGACCCAATCAATTGAATAACCCCGATCCAGATGGTCTGGAACAAGGCTTCTTGCGCACTGCCGGTGACATCCTTCAGTACAATAGGGGCGTAATACATCATGACATTCACCCCGGTCACTTGTTGCAGCATGGCTATCATGCAACCAATGAACAGAATGAAACGGACCTTACCATCCCGGTAATTAATTTTTTGTTTTTTATTCAGTAAGTCGCTTTGTAGAGAAAGTTTAATATCTGCCAGCAGGTGTTTGGCATGTTCTGCATTGGAAATCCGGGTCAGAATGTCCAGCGTTTCTTCTTCCCGACCAACCATCATGGTCCAGCGTGGGGATTCTGGAATCACAAAAACCAGAATACAGAACAGGATGCAAGGCAGTACCCCTGCGGCAAACATGTAGCGCCAGCCCAGATCGATAAGCCAGGACTCAGTGGCAATCGACGCAATTTTATAGTTCACGTAAAAAATCAGTATTTGCCCAAACACAATGGCAAATTGCTGCATACTGAGTGCCCGGCCACGCATGTGTTTAGGCGACACTTCAGACATATACATGGGGGAAACCGTCGCTGCGAGGCCAACGGCAAGACCGCCAATGATGCGGAAAATAACGAAATGCGTGAAGGTATATGAAAGCGATGTTCCAATTGCGGAAATCGTGAACAAAAGCGCTGCGAGCATCAAGGATTTTTTCCGCCCAAAGCGTTTAGATAAGTAACCAGCAAAAAACGATCCTGCCACGCAACCTACGATAACACAGGAAACTGCCCAGCCTGTTTCTGCCGGGGATAAGTGGAAGTAAGAGGTCAGGGAGCCGATGGCACCTGAAATTACGGCTGTGTCATAGCCGAAGAGTATGCCTCCCAGCGCTGCAATTGCACAGATGCGTAATATGTAGCTGGTGTTATAACGACCATCTGATGATGAGGACATAGGTAGTTTTTCTCCAGAATAAGCTTCATTTCTTTGCCATCTCAATGCAAATAAATGACTTCATCTCGGGCCGGTAACTGGCCTGGCCAGACCGGCGTTTATAGTGAGAATTCTCATTTCGTAAACTAATTTTTAATTTCATTATTATCAATAATGGAATTTATGTTTTGATAAACTTGTCACATTTAAGATTGTGTTTTCCTGGGGAAACGCGCGTTTTTTCTGTTGTTTTTTAATGCTATTTGTTTTTATTTTATTGATTTTATTCATTTAAATTTATTTTTCTGCGTTTTTTAGTAATCCTGCTTTTTACTGCACTTTTTTGTCTCTGCCTTCATTTTCGCATTTTCGTGATCTCTTGCATGGAATCTTTTTTCCAAAATGATAGAAAATAAAAAAACATTTTTAGTTATGTGTGATGCGAATTATCTATACGGGCAAGGGAGGGGGTATGTCTCAGAAAAGTAAGTACAATTCGGCTTATGTTTATGCGCTCTGCTGTATTGCGGCGCTGGCCGGGCTGATGTTTGGGTATTCAACGGCGGTGATTACAGGGGTTGTGCTGCCTTTACAAAAGTTCTACCAGTTATCACCGACAGAAACAGGCTGGGCGGTGTCCAGCATTGTTATCGGGTGTATTGTCGGTGCGTTGTGCGGCGGAAAAATTGCCGACAAACTAGGGCGCAAAGTTGCACTATTGATCATCGCAGTGATCTTTATCGTGTCTTCTCTGGGGGCTGCGCTTAGTGAATCCTTTGTTATCTTTTCTGTTTCAAGGATTATTTGCGGGTTCGCAGTCGGCATGGCGGGGACAGCGTCCACGATGTATATGTCTGAACTGGCTCCGGCAGAAATCCGGGGGAAAGCGCTGGGGATTTATAACATCACCGTCGTGTTTGGCCAGGTGGTAGTGTTTATCGTTAACTATATGATAGCGAAAGGCATGTCTGCCGATATGCTGGTGGCCCATGGCTGGAAAACCATGCTGTTTGCACAGGTTGTGCCATCAATCGCGATGCTGGTGATTACGTTGTTCTTGCCGGAGTCCCCGGCCTGGTGTGCGCGTAATAATAAAGGGGAATCCAGGGCATTGAAAGTGCTGGAAAAAGTGTACAGTGGTTTCAGTACGCAGGAAGTTCGTAATGTGTTTGACAGTATGAAAGCGGATACCTCGCCGGTACAGGCTGCGGAGGGTAACCGTTCGGAAAACCTGAAAAACTCGCCGGTTCTGAAATATATCCTGGTGGTGGGGTGCTGCATTGCTATTTTGCAGCAGTTTACCGGGGTGAATGTGATGAATTATTACGCCCCATTGGTGTTGCAAAACTCCAGTACGGAAGTGGTGATGTTCCAAACCATTTTTATTGCGGTATGTAATATGGTGGGGAGCTTTATTGGGATGATCTTATTTGACCGTTATGGCCGTATTCCGATTATGAAAATTGGGACTATTGGCTCGATTATCGGTCTGTTAATTGCCTCCTGGGGACTGTATACGCACGATACCGGGTACATTACTATTTTCGGTATTCTGTTCTTCATGCTGTTGTTCGCGATTAGCTGGAGTGTCGGTGCCTGGGTACTTATTTCTGAAGTTTTCCCGGAAAAAATCAAAGGCTTTGGGATGGGGTTGGCGGTGAGCTTAATGTGGATTGCCAACTTTATGATTTCACTGGTATTCCCGATTATAAATGACAACGTTTATCTGCAGGAAAAATTTGGCGGCGCGTTTTCAATGTGGATTTTTGTTGTGTTTAATATCGTATGTTATCTCTTTATTTCCCGGTTTGTGCCAGAAACGAAAGGGGTGCCATTAAATGAGATTGAAGCGGTTTCTGCGCGTAAACTTCAGTCGTTAAAACATAAAGACACCCATCTGGCGGTATGAGTGAGCAATAAATATAAATACCGCGTGTATGTGGCAAGGGGCGAGTTGTAAGGGGTGACCACCCTTTTAGTACAAGCCAGCACCTGGCTATCTCGTCTGTGCTGGCACTGGCCATTAGCGATATTTCTGGTTAACACAGCGCTACCCGTAAAGGGGCGCTGTGTGATTATCTCTGTGTAGCTTTCTCGTTGTTGTCTGCATTCTCTTTCTTTCTGATTATTCATCTACTATCACCATAACTATCGCCACAACCATCCTCACTGCCTGGAATGTCCCGCAATTCGCTACTGGTGGTTCTGGTTTCCCGGCTGACGGGGCCCAGTTCAGCCACGGTTGTTGACCCGTGCCGTCGCTCGTACGCGCTCTTGTTCGACCCGGCGGCGAGTATTGATTGTGTGTGGGCGCAGGAAGCAGGGAATAAAGTGCTGGTTTATGGCGCGTGCTGGTGCTGCGATGAACGGAGACAGCAGATTCGGGTGCACATAAAGACCAGCCGCATGACAAGGCGCACCGCAAGAGCCCCCCTGCCTGGGGGATGCATGGAAAAATGTGCAGAGACAAGAAGTAGAGAGATACCGCAGATATAAAAAAGCCGGTTGCCACTGGCAACCGGCAAGACTACCGAGGTAGTTTTTATCAGTGTTACATCATCGTCATCGCTGACCGGTTACCGGGGGTACTCAGGCGTATTGATCCACGCATGGTCTTTTTCCCAGGTAAACTGCCATTTACGCACCGGCCCTGCCATTACATTCAGGTAGTAATTGTCGTATCCGGCGATAGTTGCCACTGGGTGATAGCCCCGCGGCACTTTCACGACATCGCCATCGTATACGGCCATGCACTCATCCAGGCTACGGTCATCGGTATAGACACGTTGTAGGCAGAATCCTTGTGCTGGATTGAAACGGTGGTAATACGTTTCTTCCAGATAGGTTTCCTGGCCTTCCTTATGGGTATCATGCTTATGGGCTGGCCATGAGCTGGTATCCCCTTCGTTGGTGTATACCTCAACAACAAGCAGACTATCTGCCGGTTTATCATCAGGCAGGATGTTATGTACCAGTCGCTGATTGCGCCCCTTACCGCGGTGCTCAACACCAACATCTTCTGGTGCTATCAGGCGAACAGGCAGGTCCCCCTGACCAGGCGCGCTACAAACGGCCAGTTCCAGATCCGTTTCGGCAGTGACTCTGGCCGCCGTATGGTGCGGCAGGTAGACCGACCATGCGGGGATCTTTTCAAACGGGCTCATACGCTGACCAATCTGTTGGTAATGATGGTCAGCTGTTTTAACACTGGCGATACCGGAAACCAGTACCAGGCAGCGCTCCAGTTTGTCGGCCAGCAGCGTAACGACTTCCCCGGCCTTCAAGTGCCAGACATCAAAGCCGACAAAGTCCCAGCCAGCATTCTGCGGTGTAATATGTTGAACATGACCCGTAGCCGCGGTGCGCTTACTCAGCAACATGGACATCTTATTCTCCTTTCCTGGTTTGGCCGTTAACCCAGTGTCGGCATACTAAATTCAGAGACAATCTGTTGGCCATTTGGCCAGCGGGTTGTGACCGTTTTCATTCGGGTGTAGAAACGAACGCCATCCGGCCCATGCACATTGAGCGCACCGAAAATAGAACGTTTCCAGCCACCGAAAGAGTGGAAGGCGACAGGCACTGGAACGGGAATATTGACACCTACCATCCCGGCTTCAACTGTTTGCACAAATTCACGCGCATAGTGGCCGTTGGTGGTGAAAATGACGCTGCCGTTGCCGAATTCATGGGCATTGACCGTACTGATAGCTGTTTCATAATCAGGAACCCGAATAATGCCCAGCACCGGCCCAAAGATCTCTTCACGCCAGATAGTCATGTCTGTCGTGACATTGTCAAACAGCGTTCCGCCGACAAAGAACCCATTCGGGCAGCCGGGGACTTTGCAATTGCGCCCATCCATGACCAGTGTCGCACCTTCTTCAACACCTTTATTGATGTAGCCCAACACTTTTTGCTGATGTGCGTGGGTGACGACCGGCCCCATTTCATTTTCTTCGGCACCACGGATATCACCGGGGCCAATACGCAAGCCACTAATTAAAGGTTTAAGACGTTCGATTAAACGGTCAGCCGTTTCATCGCCAACAGCGACAACAACCGGCAATGCCATGCAACGTTCACCTGCAGAACCGAAAGCACCACCCATGATGGCATTCACTGTTGCGTCCAGATCGGCATCCGGCATAACGATCGCGTGGTTTTTCGCTGCGCCAAAGGCCTGAACACGTTTGCCATTTGCACTTGCTGAAGCGTAAATATGCTGTGCCACACCTGACGATCCTACAAAGCTGACGGCCTGAACCCGTGGATCGCTGGTCAGCAAACTGGCCGCATCGTTACCACAATGAACCAGATTGAACACACCATCAGGCAATCCCGCCTCCTGAAGTAACTGAGCCAGACGTAATGACGCTGACGGGACGGGAGCGGGGGGTTTCAGTACGAAGGTATTACCGCAGGCCAGCGCGATAGGGAACATCCACATGGGCACCATTGCCGGGAAATTGAACGGTGTAATGCCTGCTACGACACCCAGTGGTTGCATTAGGGAGAAGCTGTCTACGCCAGTCCCCACGCTGTATGAGTATTCCCCTTTACTCAGGTGAGGTATGCCGCAGGCAAATTCGACCACTTCCAGGCCGCGGGTAATTTCACCCTGTGCATCAGACCAGACTTTACCGTGTTCACTGACGATCAATGCTGCCAGTTCGTCGCGGTGTTGTTCAAGCAGGGCTTTGAACTGAAACAGAATACGTGCGCGGCGCAGTGCAGGCATCTTACTCCACGCGGGAAAAGCCTGATGAGCGCAACTGATTGCCTCAAGCATTTCTTGTTGGGTGCTCTGGGTCACCTGGCGAATGATTTCACCGGTGGCAGGATTCGTCACGGGCAGCGTTTCACCGCTGGTGCTTAACGTGATTTTACCATTAATAAAATTACCGACTGTTTCCATCTGTATGTCCCTTCTGAACTGTGATTTGACGACGTTCAGGGTGATTGACTTCGGGGTAAGTGCGTTATCAACCAGACTAAAACGTATGCGGGATTACTGTAAAATTTTGAACTAAAAATTTCAAATCAAATTTTATGGAATTTTAATTTGTTTTTATGTGGATCACATAACGTGGATAACTCGTCAAAAATCAAACACCGTCCATAATTAAATAAATGAATTTATTCATTATTTTTCGTGTTTTCCTAAATGGTAGAAAAATTCGCATCATTTCCACGGGAAAAAATTATGATCTGGTTAGCATTTTTATTTCATTATGAGTGGTATAAAAATTCAAAATGACTGTCACGTGAGATTGTTCTTCCTTTGTGGGCATCATGGATGAAGACAAGTGCGTGCATGATGCGAAACGGTAACGTTATCCCTTGAAAAGGTTAAAACTATGCAGTTACGTCCTTTAGGTAATACCGGGCTTTCTATCCCACCCCTGGTGTTCGGCGGCAACGTGTTTGGCTGGACGGTAAATGAAACAGATAGTTTGCGTTTGATTGCGGGTTTACTTGAGCGTGGGTTTAACGCAATTGATACAGCGGATGTTTACTCTGCCTGGGCTCCGGGGAATCGCGGCGGTGAATCTGAAACGATTATTGGCCGCTACCTGAAACTGCATCCCGGTGCACGGGATAAAATGACGATATTTACGAAAGTGGGTTCGGACATGGGGGCTCCTGAGTGCAAAGGCCTCAGCGCCCGCTGGATTGCCCGCGCGGTTGAAGACTCACTGCGTCGGCTTAACACGGATTACATCGATCTCTATTTTTCGCACTGGCCAGACAGCGAAACGCCTTATGAAGAAACATTACGTGCCTATGAGCAATTGTTACAGGCCGGGAAAATCCGTGCAACAGGGGCATCAAATCTGAATGCGACGCAGCTCGCGGATGCGCTGCACAGTGCCGATGAAAACCACCTGACCCGCTACCAGGTGTTGCAACCTGAATACAATCTGTATGACCGTGCTGGGTTTGAAGGCGACCTGTCAGCGTTGTGTGTTAAAGAGAACATCGGCGTCGTGACTTATTACAGTCTGGCGTCCGGGTTCCTGTCAGGGAAGTATCGCCGCACGGCAGATCTGGGGGAAGGCGGGCGTTCTGCTAAAGTGGTGGATTACCTCAACCCGCGTGGTCTGGCTATTCTGAATGCTCTTGATAGCGTTGCACAGGCGCATCAGGCGACGCCGGCTGAAGTGGCACTGGCCTGGTTGATGCAGCGCACCGGGGTGACGGCACCCATTGCAAGTGGAACAACACTTGCGCATATCGACAGCTTTGTGAAAGCGACATCACTGCATTTGAGCCAGAATGATGTTGCTGTGCTGGATAATCCGGCCGAATGCGTTAATCAGTAACCTTGCCCGTCGGCGTAGTAGTGGAGGAGTAAAATGCGTTTGTGTTTCTGTCCCTCACAGCGAGAAAATAAGACCCTGCCTCAACTGGCTTATGTGAGCCAGGTCAGCGAGAGCAACGGGCCGTTTGTCCGTTTTATGCATATGCACCCTTGTACGGTTGAACTTATCCTGATTACCGAAGGGGAAGGCGAGTATTTTATCGGTGACCGAATTTACCCTGTTCGAAAAGGTGATTTGGTCATTTACAATAGCCAGGTGGTGCATGATGAATACCTGGAAAGTGGGCGGCCGATTGGCACTATTTGTTGCGGGATTAATAATGTTTTCTGTCCCGGACTGCGCGACAATGCATTAATTCCGGATGATGTGGTGCCTGTTTTTCCATTATATCATCATTTTGAAACAATGGAAAAAATGATGGGGACTATTTTTACTATGATTAACCAGAGGATGGTTAATGGCCCCATGATGGCACAATTATTAACCCGTGTGTTGATGACCTATATTGAGGGTAATGTACTGTTACGTTCTGCTGAGGATTATATTCAGCGTGATGAAAGTTTGTTGGATTCGATAAAAAATTATATTGACCGTAATTTTTATGAGCCTATTCGGCTGGAAACGCTGGCTGACAGGTTCAATGTCAGCCCTTGTTACGTTTCTCATGAATTTAAGCGGCGGTATGGTTACTCTCCAATGGACTATTTAATTAAGCGACGTTTGGGTGAGGCTCAGTCTCTGTTGACAACAGATGAAGGTGGTCGGGAGAAAATAACATCGATTGCTTATCGTGTCGGTTTTAGTAATCTCAGTCACTTTCAGAACTACTTTAAAAATAAAGTTGGTAAAACACCTGGACAGTACCGTAAAGATTACAGGAAAGCGAATTATCTATTTTTTGAGAGTTGATTGTCTGGTTTTTTTGTTTTTTATGGCCGCGAAAGCGGCCTTTTTTATTTGTTTTTTATAAGGTTTTTCTGATGAGTGTTTTATAAAAACAATATCATTAAACACCTCAATTTAAATTGTGATGTAACACGCGCTTTCTCTCTTTTTTGACTACAAGAAACATCAAGTTTTTCACTGCCAAAAACGTAGCATATCCCTATCGAAACCGTAGTCGTCTGAACAATGTTCATTTGCCAGACTCATCTATAGCAGGTATAGCAGGAGCCAGTGAAATGTATAATGTAAGAGATAACATTAAGTTAGGTATCGCGCCTATTGGTTGGCGCAATGACGATATCCCTGAGATTGGTAAAGAAAACACCTACAAACAAATTTTAAGCGATGCCAAACTCGCGGGTTTTTCTGGTACCGAAGTGGGTGGCTGTTACCCGCAGGATGCGGATGAACTGAACAAGGAGCTGGCGATGCGTGGCCTGGAGATCCCGGGTCAATGGTTCTCCTCGTTCATTATTCGTGATGGTGTCGCGGCAGCGAAAGAAGCGTTTGAAGCACATTGCGCCTATTTAGAAAAAGTGGGGGCTTATGTCGCCGTTGTTTCTGAACAAACATACAGTGTTCAGGGGATTATCGACCGTACGGTTTATTCAGATAAACCTGTGTACAACGATGACGAATGGCATGTACTGTGCAGCGGCCTGAATGAGTTAGGCAAGATTGCCAATAAACATCATTTAAAACTGTGCTACCACCACCATATGGGGACTGGTGTTCAGACATTACCTGAAGTTGACCGGTTAATGGAAAATACCAACCCAGAATATGTTCATCTCCTGTTTGATACTGGACATGCTTATGTTTCTGAAGGGGATGTTATGCCTCTGCTGAAAAAACATATTTCCCGTATTAAACACGTCCACTTTAAAGATGTGCGTGATGCACAACTGAAAATCTGCCGTGCTGCTAATAAATCATTTTTAAATTCCTTCCTTGAGGGTGTGTTTACCGTACCTGGTGATGGAAATATTGATTTCAAATCAGTACTGGCGTTTCTGGTTGACCATCAATATAGCGGCTGGATTGTGGTTGAAGCCGAGCAAGACCCGAAAAAGCATAATCCCCTGGAATATGCATTGATGGGTAAGAAAAATATTGATGAATTACTCAAAGCTTATCTCTGATTACTAAATAAGGAACACTATCATGACATTAAAAGCAGGTATTGTTGGCATCGGCCAAATCGGTTCTGATCATTTACGTCGCCTGGCAAACACCGTTTCTGGCGTGGAAGTGGTGGCTGTGTGCGATATCGTTGCCGGTAAAGCGCAAAAAGCTCTTGATCAACATGGTATCCAGGCGAAAAACTACAACGATTACCATGACCTTATCAATGATAAAGAAGTAGAAGTGGTCGTTATCACCGCGTCCAATGAAGCGCACGCTGATGTGGCTGTGGCTGCACTGAAAGCACAGAAATATGTCTTCTGTGAAAAACCGCTGGCTGTTACCGCCGAAGATTGTATGCGCGTGATTGCTGCAGAACGTGAAAATGGCCGCCGTATGGTGCAAATTGGCTTTATGCGCCGTTATGACAAGGGCTATGTACAACTGAAAAACATCATTGATAGCGGTGAAATTGGCCAGCCGTTGATGGTGCATGGCCGCCACTACAATGCTCACACGGTTGAAGGTTATAAAACGCCACAGGCTATTTATGAAACTCTGATTCATGAAATTGACGTGATGCACTGGTTGCTGGATGAAGACTATAAAACGGTTAAAGTGTATTTCCCTCGTCAGTCCAGCCTGGTCAACACCCTGCGCGACCCGCAACTGGTAGTGATGGAAACCACTTCTGGTATCAATATCGTGGTTGAAGTCTTTGTTAACTGCCAGTATGGCTACGACATTCATTGCGACGTTTCCGGTGAAAAAGGTTTGGCTGAATTGCCGACAGTTGCCAGCGCGGCTGTTCGTAAAGGCGCGAAATACAGCACAGATATTTTGGTTGACTGGAAACAACGCTTTATCGAAGCCTATGACATTGAATTCCAGGACTTCTTTGACCGCCTGAATGCAGGTAAAGCACCGGCAGGCCCGAACTCCTGGGACGGCTACCTGGCTGCGGTTACTGCAGATGCCTGCGTGAAATCACAGCAAACAGGCAATACCGAAATTATCGAACTGCCTGTCAAACCTGACTTCTATAAATAATCCCTCTGTTCAAAGATGGGCTGCGGCCCATCTTTTTTTATTCTGGCTGAGAACTCCACTATGAAAGGCAAAATCTTCACTTCCGATCCGCACAGGGAGCGGTTTCTTGTCGAAACCACGGCTTCATTTGCGCCCAGAGAGCCTCAATGCAGTAACATGATAAAAGTGTTTCCCCGGCATAAACTTCAGCGGATAGATGGTTTTGGCGGCAGTTTTACTGAAGGTGCGGGTGTGGTGTACAACAGCATGACGGATACGGCAAAAAGTACGTTCCTGCACTGGTATTTCTCTGAACAAGAACACCATTATTCCCTTGCGCGGATGCCTATTCAGAGTTGCGATTTCTCACTGAGTAACTACGAATATATTTCCTCTGTTGAGGATATAAAACAGGGGAAACTGGATTTTACCCGCGATAAAGAACATTTGATCCCGTTAATTTCAGATGCGCTGTGTATAAACCCACAAATGGCATTAATGGCCTCGCCGTGGAGCCCTCCAGCATGCATGAAAACGAATAATGACATGAATGGTGGGGGAAAACTGCGTTCAGAATACTATGCGGATTTTGCTCAGTTGATAATTCAGTATTTACTGACTTATCGCCGTTATGGCATCCGAATCCAGTATTTATCCATCCAGAACGAACCTGTGGCGGTGAAAACCTGGGATTCTTGCCTCTACAGTGTTGAAGAGGAAACCTCTTTTGCCGTCAATTACCTGCGCCCTTTACTGGAAGAGCAGGGGATGGGCGATATGGAAATTTATATCTGGGATCATGATAAAGACGGTTTAGTGGACTGGGCTGAACAGGCGTTTTCCCGTGAAGAGAATATCAACGGTATCAATGGAATGGCGTTCCACTGGTATACCGGGGACCATTTTGCCCAGGTGCAGTATTTATCCCAGTGCTTGCCAGATAAAAAGCTGCTGTTCTCTGAAGGGTGTGTCCCGATGGAGACTGGCGATAATGTCGGGATCCGCCACTGGCACACTTATCTGCATGATATGGTGGGGAATTTTAAAGCAGGTTGTACAGGGTTTATTGACTGGAACTTGCTACTGAACAGTGAAGGCGGCCCGAATCACCAGGGGAACTTGTGTGAAGCGCCTGTCCAGTACGACAGCAAGACGGATACGCTGAAACGGAACCACTCATGGTATGGCATTGGCCATTTCTGTCGCTATGTGCAGCCAGGTGCCAGAGTGACGCTCTCTTCTTCCTTCGATGCCAGTCTTGAAGAGGTCGCTTTTGCTAATCCGGATGGAGGGCATGTCCTGGTTGTTTATAACCGCGATGCCTGTGAAAAAACCTGCCGGGTCGTGATTGATGATAAAGAGACCGCATTGACGCTTCCGGCGAATGGCGCATCCACGCTGGTATGGCATGAAACAGGAGAATAACGCATGAAGCTCGGCATTAATGAAGCAACCTGCATGAAAAACTCCACCCTGGCGGTAGATGTGCAACTGGCAGAAGAGTGCGGTTATGATTTTATCGAAATCCGCCTTGATATGCTGCGCGGCTGGCTGGCGCACAAAAGCCTGTCAGCGCTGGCGGATAATTTTGCCACCCGGCATGTGCAGCCCTGGGGGTTTAACTCCCTGGAGGATATTACTTTCTGCGATGCAACGCGCTGGTCGTCGATTCGTGAAGATATGGCATTAGCCTGCGCGGCACATGATGCTGTCGGCGGTGATTGCATGGTGGCGGTGCCGACGATTCGGGCAGGACAGCACTGGTCAATCAGGGATGTCATCGCAGACTCCGTGAAGCGCCTGCGTGAACTGTCCGATATTGCTGGTGAACACGGAATGCGGGTGGCGTTTGAACCTATTGGCTCTGCTGGATGTTGTGTCCCCAGCCTGGTGATGGCAATGGATATCGTCGACAGGGCAGACCGGGGAAATGTGGGGCTGGTGATTGATGCGTTCAATTTATACCTGCATGATCAGTGGCAGGAGCCAGGGTGTTTACGCCAGGTGCCGGTAGAGAAAATTTTTGTATATCACATTGATGATGCAGATGATTTACCGGTTGAACAACTCGACCATTGCCACCGAGTGTTCCCGGGGAATGGGGTGATTCCACTGCATGCTATTACCCGGGAACTGGTGCAAATGGGGTATCAAGGGGTTTGCTCGCTGGAGTTATTTAACCCCGGTTACTGGCAAATGCCTGCCAGGGATGTGTTTAAAACGGGTGCGATGAAAACACACCCGTTTCTCCAGCCGTTGTAATGACACGCTAACGTTGACGCAGTAAGTGAGTTAATGACGCCGCGCCCAGCAATGCGCAGGCCGCGGCGATAAGAAAGACCTGACGGTAACCCATAAGCGGGGTTATCAATCCTGCCAAAGGCGCGGTAAGGCCGTAAGCCAAATCCTGAAATGCTGACCAAATTCCCAGCGCGGTGCCCCGAATTTCGTCGGGAACGCGGCGTACAACCTCAACACCCAGTGATGGGAACATAAGAGAACAACCACACCCGGTGAGTGCAGCGCCTGCCAGTGCGATGGCCGGAATGGGCGCCGACCAGAGCAGCAGTAAACCGACGCTTTCAGTTAATAATGAAAGAGTGGCAATGCGGACACCTCCATAACGGTCCGGCATATGGCCGAAAAACAGACGGGTAACAATAAAGGCACACCCAAACAGCGTCATTGCAAATCCGGCATAATTCCACTGGCGTTCAGTGAAATAAAGCACGGCAAAGGCACTCAGGGAAGCAAAACCAATGCCCTGTAAAACCAGCCCTACACCGGGGCGCCAAATCAGGCTGATAACATGTCGTACCGGCGCACGCATACGTTTCCCGGGGACATTCTCCGGGATGCCGTTCATAACACACCAGGCACCCAGTGGCAGCACCAGCGTGATCAGCGCCATCATGGGCAAACCCGAATGGTGATATAATGCCAGCCCCAGTGGCCCACCTGCCGCCAGTGCGCCATATGTCGCCATGCCATTCCAGGCGATCACTTTTCCAGCCCGGGGCGCACCGGCCAGCCACATTCCCCATGTGAGGTTGCCGGTAAGGATCAGGCTTTCGCCCAGCCCCAGCACCATACGCCCGACAATCAATAACAGGTAACACACCAACGGGTTTGCCAGCGCAAATGAACTCCCCAGCATTAGTGCCCCGGATGCGCAGCAACAGACTAGCCCCAGGCAAACAGTACGGCGCCCCCCCAATATGTCGGCTTTGCGGCCGGCTACCCCTCGGGTCACGAGCGTGGCAATAAACTGGCTACCAACAGCAATACCTACCAATACATCATTAAACTGGAGCTGCTGGTGGACAAATAGCGGCAATGTAACCAGTGGAATGCCAATTGTGAGGTAAGCTAAAAACATCGCAAAACTGATGCGAAAGAGGGCATGGGAATGTATGGGTTCAGAGGTATCGGTTACATTCATAGCAGAGAAATTCGTAGAGGATAAATTCGTAGAGGGATGATGACGCCTTACCTGTGTGGGTAAGGCGTCAGGCGGTCTTTTATGCTCAGTTACGCTCAACGCGCCGGGCGGTATTCTCGCCAGTAATTGATTAGGGTGCAGTATTTTTGTTTCACCGTATCAATCAGTTGCTCGTCGTTAAGCTGGCCTGCCAGCCACTGGCGGGAAGGTTCTGAGAAAATGGTTCTGCCCACAGCAAAACCTTTCACCCACGAGGAATCTGCCGCCGCAGCAAATCCCGCTTTCAGTTCTTTTTCTGGCGCATCAAGGCCTAAAATGACAATCCCCCGGCAAAGCGGATCGTAGTGCTCGATTAGCTGGCTTATCGCCTGCCAACTGGCCGGTTGTTGAGAAGGCAGTTTCCACCAGTCTGGCTGAATACCCAACTGATAAAACCGTTCGACAATCCGGGCATAGTGGCGTTCATCCTGGTCTGGATTATCCCGCGGCAGAATAATTTCCAGCAGCAACTCATGGCCTGATTTGCAGCAAGCCTGCCACACTTCACTGATCAGAGCTTCCTGTTCTTCACACAGCGCTTGTGGGTCGTTCGGGTGGTAGAACACCAGGCATTTCACTACATGCTCCAGTGGCCAGTCGATAAGCTGCGAGCCAATGTTGCCGTGTTCGAGGCGCAAAGGATAAGACCCGGGCATTTCAATGGGGCGCCCAATCCACCACCCTTCGCCTGTAATGGCATTCAGTGCATCCTGGCCAAATGTGGTGTCGGCCAAAATACCGCTGTTGTCCTTAAGCCCCGCTTCTTTTGCCGCTTTCCTTGCTCCTTCCAGAAGCAGCATCTTCAGTGCCGGTAGTTGTGCTTCATTCGCCCCGACTTCATGGGCAATATCGACCAACTGTTTGCGGTGATCAAATGCGAACACACACAATTCCTGCCATTGTTGTTGACGCGTGGTGACACGGTGCAAATGGTTAAGCTGGCTGTCTTTATCCGGGCGGAGAACAGAATGTTCACGGGCAAGATAATTATCCAGCTCCAACCGGGTCGGCATCGCGGGCGCGCAGGCGTGGCGGGAAACCACCAGAGCACCACAAGCGTTAGCATAGCGGCACGCTGTTTCCCAGCCTTCATCGTTCAGCCAACCGCGCAGCAGGCCTGACATAAAGGCATCACCGGCGCCCAGCACATTCAGGACGTCGACACGTACACCGCTGTGTAACGCAACCTGGGACCAGTCATCGGCAATAGCGCCTTCAAATACGGAACACCCCAGCGCGCCGCGTTTGCAGACCAGCGTGGCCGCAGTCCGTTGGCGTACTGCTTTCAGAGCGGTCAGTGTATCTGTGCTGCCGCCAGCGATATGAAACTCTTCTTCGGTTCCGACAATTAAATCAAAGTGATGCAGTACATCCTGCAATTGTTGTGTGACTTGTTCTGATTCAATAAAGCGTGTTTCACCATCTCCCAATGTGGTCAGGCCCCACAATACCGGGCGATAGTCGATATCCAGCGCACGGCGCAGACCATGTTTCTGGGCATACTCCAGCGCAGTTAAAACTGCAGCTCGGGTATTCGGGTGCGACAAATGCGTCCCGGTAATCGCCAGTGCTCGTGAAGAGGCAATGTAATCTTCACGAATATCTTCGGGAGTCAGCGCCATATCCGCACAGTTGTCGCGGTAGAAAATCAGCGGGAAGGTGTCTTTATCTTTAATGCCCAGGATAACCAGGGCTGTCAGACGATCTCTGTCGGTTATCAAACTTTGGGTATCGACGCCTACCCGAGTTAATGTTTCACGAATGAATCGCCCCATATGTTCATCGCCTACGCGTGCGAGCATGCCGGAACGTAAGCCCTGGATTGCAGTCCCATAAGCCACGTTACCTGACGAACCGCCAATATATTTCGCAAAGGTCGTCATGTCTTCAAGCCGTGAACCTATTTGTTGCCCATACAGGTCAACAGCAACTCGCCCCAGACAGATGACGTCCAGTGCTTTTTTAGCATCAGTGTGTAATGTGCCCATTGACAATATCCTCGTCAGAAGATGGTGTGATTTCCAATCATGGTAAGGTTTGAGTATTTCATTTTCAACAATAATAGAAATTATGTTTTTTATTTTAATTTGAAGTTCGTCACATATATCTGTGTTGTCAACATCCTGTTTACATCGATAACGTGAGGTTGAATTGAATTAACTCATTGAATTTACTGTTTTTTATTTTAACTGGAACAAACATGAAAGATACATTTCAACTCTTGTGACTGACAGCCTAAAAAATGGAGCTATATCACTATTATTTGATCTTCTTCCCATAAATGAAATATAAATTCCATATAATCACAAAAGCGGAAGGTTTGATTCTAAGATACGTCTCTCTTGAGATTCCGGGGCTGATGCTGGCAGGTGCTGGTCAAATCAGCCAAACGACCGATAAAAGCAGGTGGAGTACATGAAAACAATCAGATTGACCATGGCGCAGGCTCTGGTGCGCTTTCTCGATAATCAGTACATCGACGTGGACGGAAAGGAAACAAAATTCGTCAAAGGTATTTTTGCCATTTTTGGGCACGGTAATGTCGTTGGTCTGGGGCAAGCGCTGGAAGAGAACTGTGGCCAACTGAGTGTGCATCAAGGACGGAATGAGCAAGGAATGGCCCATGCTGCGACAGGTTTTGCCCGGCAAAAATTACGCCAGCAGATCTATGCCTGTACCTCATCGGTCGGCCCAGGTGCGGCGAATATGTTGACCGCCGCCGCAACGGCTACAGCCAATCGTATCCCTTTGTTACTGTTGCCGGGTGACGTTTATGCAACCCGCCAGCCCGACCCTGTATTGCAACAAGTTGAACAGGAACATGATTTGAGCATCAGCACTAATGATGCTTTCCGTGCGGTGAGCCGGTATTGGGACAGGGTAAGCCGCCCTGAACAATTAATGACGGCCTGTATCAGCGCCATGCGTGTGCTGACTGACCCGGCGGATACCGGGGCGGTTACTCTTTGCCTGCCGCAGGATGTTCAGGGGGAAGCCTGGGATTACCCGGAATACTTTTTCCAGCGCCGTGTCTACCGGCTTGAACGTCATGCGCCGACGGAAAGTATGCTGGCTGATGCTGTAGAGATGATCTGCCGCCATAAACGCCCAATGATCATTTGCGGTGGTGGGGTGAAATATTCTCAGGCAGAGGAAGCATTACTGGCGTTTGCCCAGGCACTACGCATTCCGTTTGCCGAAACCCAGGCGGGTAAAGGGGCTATCAGCTCCGATCATGCCCTTAATCTGGGGGGAATTGGTGAAACTGGTTCGCTGGCGGCGAATTTGCTGGCGGAAGAGGCGGATCTGGTGATTGGTGTCGGCACGCGTTATACCGATTTCACGACATCTTCAAAATGGATTTTCCATAACCCCGATGTGCAGTATGTCAATATTAACGTGAGCCGTTTTGATGCATTTAAGCTGGATGGCTTGCAGGTTCAGGGGGATGCGCGAGTCTCTCTGGATATGCTGAAAACCCGCCTGGAGACACAACATTACCAGGCGTCCTGGGGCGATAAGATCCGTGAAGTACGGGCCCGTTATCATGACGAAGTGGAACGTGTCTATGCAGTGGAATATGCCGGGGAGGCTTTCAAACCAGAAATTGAAGACAGCATGGATGTGCGCAAAGTGTATGCGGAGTTCAACCAGATCACGCGTTCATGGTTGACGCAGACTCGGGTTCTGGGGGTGTTGAACCGGGCATTGCCGGAGAATGCTGTTGTGGTGGCTGCTGCCGGGAGCCTGCCGGGTGACTTGCAGCGTGTTTGGCAAAGCCGGGGTGGCAATGATTACCATGTTGAGTATGGCTACTCCTGTATGGGTTATGAAGTCAATGCCGCCTTAGGGGTAAAACTGGCAAACCCCGAACGGGAAGTGTACAGCTTCCTGGGCGACGGGTCATTTATGATGCTTCACTCTGAGCTGGTGACCTCTATCCAGATGGGGAAAAAGATCAATGTTATTTTGCTCGATAACATGACGAATGGTTGTATTAATAACCTGCAAATGGAACACGGGATGAGCAGTTTCTTTACCGAATTTCGTTTCCATCATGAAGAGTCTGGTAAACAGGAAGGGGGATTGATACCTGTCGATTTTGCCGGGATTGCTGCGGGGTATGGTTGCAAGACCTACCGGGTGCAAACACTGGAGCAACTGGAAGCCGCGCTGGAAGACGCTCGTAAACAAACCGTATCGACGCTTATCGATATTAAAGTGCTGCCGAAAACGATGGTCCACAAGTATTTGAGCTGGTGGCGTGTCGGTGTTGCTCAGGTCTCCGAAAACTCGGATATTCAGGATGTAGCCACTATGGTACAGGAGAAAATAGATCAAGCCCGTAAATATTAATCGCTAGACGCGCTCTCTCTCTTTTATGCCAGGGACGGCACTTTAATAAAAGATAAAACACAGATGAAAGTTAACTTCTGGCTGTACACGGAAGAGTTCTTTCATGTGGTTTTTATCTTAAATTTAAAATTCAATTTATTAAGAGAGATACACATGAAAAAGCTTCGATGTGGTGTTATTGGTCTTGGCCGCGTAGGGAAAATGCATTTTGAGAATATGAGACATATTCCTGAAATGGATATCGTTGCCGTTTCTGATTTTTTTATAGATAAAATGGATGACTGGCTCAGCAAAATGAACATCCATCACGCCTACCAGAATTACCATGACTTATTAGCAAGAAAAGATATTGATGCGGTGTTTATTTTCACATCAACAGACATGCATGAAGAAATTGTCATTGCGGCGGCAAAAGCCGGGAAGCATATTTTCTGCGAAAAACCACTCAGTATGGATATTGATGAAGAAGCTGCGCTGAATGTACTGCGTGCAGTAAAAGCGCAGGGTGTAAAATTACAAATTGCCTTCAACCGCCGCTTTGATCCCCAGTTTCGTGAGCTGCACAACATGGTCTGCCAGGGGCAAATCGGGCAGCCACAAATGGTGAAAATATCTTCCCGTGACCCGGATTTGCTCCCCCATGATTTAATTAAACGTATCGGTGGCCTTATTTTTGACTTCACGATGCATGATTTTGATATGGCGCGCTTCATTATGCAGGATGAAATCACTGAAGTGTATGTGAAGGGAAATACGCTTATCGACCCCACACTGCAGGAGATTGATGATGTCGATACCCTGGCGATTGTGCTGAGCTTTGCAAAAGGCGGCTATGGATTAATTGATAACAGTCGTCGTGCTGTGTACGGTTACGATCAACGAGTCGAAGTTTTTGGCTCAGAAGGTATGGCTTGCGCAGATAATGTCAGTGAATCAACAGTTCGCTATTATGACAAAGATAATTGCCATATGAAAAATCCACTTCCTGATTTTACTGTACGTTATCGCACGGCATATTTAACGGAAGTAAATTTATTTATTCAGGCGATTTTACATGATGAACCCGTCGTGTGTACTGGGGAAGATGCATTACTGGCTCAGCGTGTTGCTATTGCTGCTCAGCAGTCCTTAAAACAAGGAAAACCGATAAAAGTACCGACGGGCACATTTCTTTAACTAATTTCTGATAAGCGATGAACCTTCCGCATTGTTATGTGGAAGGTTTCCCTACACGTTGAGGTTATTACAATGAATGATATGCAACTCAGTGTCTCTCCCTCGCTTTATATAAAACCCAAAAAGTTTATGTGGAGCTATATTGGCACGTTCTTATTTATGCTTGGCGGTTGTATTGAAAACAGTTGGCTGTCTGCCTGGCTTAATACCCAGGGCTTTGATCAGGCACAAATTGGCCAGATATTTGCCGGTTACGGCATTATGGTCGCCGTGACGTCCTGGCTTTCAGGGGTCTGCGTGGATGTATTTGGGCCGAAAAAGGTCATGCTTACCGGATTTGCTGTCTACCTGATAGGCTCCGTTGCGTTCCTGAAGTTTGCGCTTCCTGGGCATGATTTTACGGCTATTCTGGTGACCTACATGTTGCGTGGTGTCGGATATCCGCTGGTGTGTTATGCCTTCCTGGTCCGCCTGACTATTCAGCTGGACAGCCATCAGCAAGGGATTGGCACGTCAATGTTTTGGGTGGTGTACAACCTGGGGTTCACTATCCTGGGGCCTATGCTGGCTGCGTCATTAATTCCCTCATTAGGCCAGGTTAATGTGATTTGGTCCGGGATGGGGGTCGCCCTGGTCGGCGTGCTATTTATGGTCTTCCTGGAGAAGAACCGTTTTGAACTCAAGCCCCGTACAACACCGGTGTTACAGGAACTCTCTGCCGGTATCTCGATAATGTATCAACGCCCGCGTATTGGCCTTGCCGTGATTGTCAAAACTATCAATGGATTAGGTACTTATGGTTTTGTGGTTGTCCTCCCTCTGTTTTTACAAGGGAAACAATTCTCCCTGGAGGAGTGGGCAAGTATTTGGGGGATCACGTTTATTTCCAACCAGGTGTTCAACATTATCTTTGGCTGGCTGGGTGACAAAATTGGTTTCCGACGCACTATCCAGATCTTTGGCAGTGTCCTCACGGGTGTTGCTACCTTGATTGTGTACTGGGTACCGATGATGTGGGGGCATAACTACCTGGCCCTGATGCTGGCTATGTGCCTGTGGGGTGCCGGGCTGGCCGGGTTTGTTCCCATGACTCCGCTGGTTCCCATGATGGCACCGGATAAAAAAGGCGCTGCTAACTCCGCCGTCAACTTTGGTTCTGGTCTGGGCAATTTTGTTGGGCCTGCGCTGGTATCTGTGCTTGCCGGATTCGGCACGGCTGCCGTGATGTATGCCATGGCAGCCCTGTATCTGTTGAGCGGAATTTTGGTGCATTTTCTGACGGTGCCGGGTGAGAAATAGTCCCAGGCGAAGAATCAGCAAGGACGCTGTTTAGCATGTGATGTGCCTCACTAAATATCCCCCTTTTTTTATCAGGATAGATAAAGAATGGTGAAAGATATCAAGGTAGATTACGTCCATTATTCTTGATGTGTAAGGCATTACAGAATAATGGACTTGGGTCTGTCGGATTATGAATAATTAGTGAGGCATGGCATGAATATCGATAAAAGCAGATTCTGCATCAACCGTAAAATCGCACCGGGTTTATCGCTTGAACGTTTTTTCAGTCTGGTTCAGCGCTGTGGGTTTAATAAAGTTGAACTCCGTAATGATATGCCCAGTGGCAAAGTTTGCGACAACCTGAGCTATGCACAAGTGCGTGAACTGGCAGAAAAATATCAACAAGAGATCATTACCATTAATGCTGTCTACCCGTTTAATCAGCTCACCGACGATGTGCTGGATAAAACGAAGCAATTACTGAATGATGCTCAGAGTATTGGGGCAAAAGCCCTGGTATTATGCCCACTGAATGATGGGACCCCAGTTCCGGAAGCTAATACACTGGATGCAATAAAAAGACTCAGTGAATTATTCTCTGGTTATGGCGTTCAGGGCCTGGTTGAACCGTTAGGTTTTACCTTCAGTTCATTGCGTTCAGCAGTTGGCGCTCAGCATCTGATTCGTGAGGCGCATTCTTCTTTTAAAATTGTGTTAGATACATTCCATCATCATTTATACGAAAATGCCGAGAAGGAGTTTGTCCCGAACATTGATATTAATGGTATCGGCCTGGTTCACTTGTCAGGTGTGGAGGATAAACGTCCAACGCATCAGTTAACAGATGAAGAACGTATCATGTTGACAGAAAAAGATGTGATGGAGAATCGCCGACAGGTTCGCCGCCTGGAAGAAATGGGGTACACAGGTATTTATTCTTTTGAGCCCTTTTCTTCAACACTTGAAGCCTGGGATGAAGCTGAGATTGAAAGGCAAATTGGGAACAGTATCGCACTCTTACTGCAATAACTTAGCGTTATTTTTATGACGGGAAATTAATTTTTTAGTTTTCAGAATGTTATTGTGTTTTTCTGGTGAGGAAAATATGAAAATTGCTTTCGACGTTGATGTGATTAAAGAACTGCCAATTACGGATATGGTCCGGCAGGTTTCAGAGTGGGGATATAAATATATTGAGCAATCTCCTCATCCGCGTATTAATCCATTTTATAAACACCCAAAAGCCAGTCGCGATACGATGAATGAGTACCAGCGCGCTTTGCGTCAGTATGGTGTGGAAATTTCGTCTTTTATCGTTGTTTATCGCTGGTCTGGCCCTGATGAAGAACGCCGGCGTGCAGCGGTAAAAAACTGGAAACGCATGATTGAAATTGCGGTGGAAATGGGTGTGCAAGTGATTAATACCGAGTTATCTGGTACGCCAGATGAACCGGAAATTTGTGAGGAAATGTGGTACCGCTCAATGGAAGAGTTATTACCCATTATTGAGCGTGAAGGTATTCGTGTAGAGATTCAGTCTCACCCATGGGATTTCTGTGAACTGAATGATGAAACTGTGGATATGGTACAATCATTACGAAGTGATAATGTGAAATATTTATACAGTGCACCCCATGGATTCTTTTACGATAAAGGTAAAGGTGATGTGGCACGTATGCTGAAATATGCGGGTAATGATTTATCACATGTTCTGATAGCAGATACTCACAACCATACACTTAACTGCCGATATATTATGAATCCACCAGGAGTGAATGCCACGATTCATCAGCATATTGGTGTGGGAGAAGGTGAAGTAGATTTTGACAGCTTGTTTAGTACATTGCGAGAAACTAATTTCGCCAGTCGCGAATTCAACGTTGGTGGTGAATCTATTATCACTACGTCGCTCTTCGGTTACCCGGAGAAAATGCCTCTTCAGGCAGTGGAAACCCGTGAGCGAATTGAGCGGGAATTATTAAGGCGTTAATCCTTACTGTGCTGATTTCGTGAAGAACAGCGAATGATGAGACACTACTTTCCCGAAAGCCAAACGGTAATGTCAGTATCCTGGTATAACTCTGGCGTTGTGTGTAAATCGGGCCAGTGGGTGTTCTGTTCTTACCTGGTGCCTGGCCGTGCAGTTTCCCTGGGGTGCTGCACTGCCCGGACCCGCGCCGGTTACCGACTGCCCAGGGCATCGTAATGATAGTGTGTGGTGACGAAGTGCTTCTTTAGATAGAGCTAAAAATGCCTATTCATAGAAATTCAATCACGCTGGCAATTTTTTGACATTATTATCAGACAGATCCATTGGAGAATGCTTTTTACATTACTTCGTCAATAACCAAACGATTACCACATAATTCTGAATGCTATTTTATTGTTTAATATTCAACCATTTTTTACCAAGTAAACATCAGCAACCTTCTTTGGACCTTCATATATCTCAAAGTGGTCGTGTTCTTTCATTCGTTCCTTGGGGGCTTCATCCATAAGGAAATGCACGAAGCCGTGAGATGTTAAAGTGTTTTTATTTCCTTTTTGTGCTGTAATGTCAAAAACAACACTCCATGCATTATTTTGCCACTTTAAATCTTCGGGGAAACGTGAGACGGCATAATATTTCCCTGACGAGGGGATCGTCTTTCTGCCCCCATCTCTGGTTGAAAGCCACTTTATAATTACTGGGTACATAATCACCTCTTACTTAAATGAACAGCTACCTCTGGCTTTAACTTCTTTGCTCCACGTAATCTTTCCGTGATTATTGAGATCCTCGAGATCTGCATATCTTGCTGGGCCAATACCATCCAGGTGTGGATCAATATGCATGTTGTTAGCTACATTATCTGGAACTTCAACTTGAACGACTTTGAATGTTTCACCGCCATGCCCCATTCGATTTCCCCATGTAACAGCATCCTTATAGGATTCAGCGAACCATTTCCCTTCCATCGTTCCTTCACCTGCTTTCCAACCGTCACTCATCAGACTATTAAACTCATCAAGGCTCATTCCACGATATAAGGTCATCAATCCAAGTGGATCGACCCATGTATAAGGATTCGGCGCATACTGATACAGGTTCCAGCCACCGGCCAGCCCTAATTATACTGAGACCGGACAGCCCGCAGTAACAGGTGTTGCGGGAACAACTGGTGCGGGTAAACATAAGCTGAGCCGGGTTAAATAAGATATATTCAGCTCAATAGTAAACTAGGTAAGCATATTAATATCATCAAGAGCATCCCCGCCCTTGATGATATTACTTCATTTTCACTGTTAGCTTTATCCATTAAAAATGGAATTACAATTTCTTTACTTATTCTCCCACTTATTCTTACTGTATGCCCTAAACACGTCAGGGCAAGGCCACTAATATCAAGTATCTTGAACATTCACCATTTTTATTAACTGTTGCTCTGCCCATTGAATGTCCTTTACGTTATACGCAATATAAAGTAGAGTGTCTGTCACCGTTTCAGGATTATCATAATTTAATGATTTAACTGGATTTATTTTATCGTCCACCACAGAGATTTCCTTTTCTTGTCGTATTACCTGACTTAATTAAAGCAGGTTATTGTTTATTGTCTAAGACATCCCAGTCACGTACATGGAGATATTTTTATCTCTTGATACTGTTCTTTTGGGCATAGATCAGCAGGTTTTTTATGTTTTCTTCCGTTGATATTGGGCTCTGTGTAACCTTATCCATTAAATCTTCCAGGTTCTGGGCTTCTTCACTGAAATAATGACTTTCTTCTTCTTCGGATCCTTCATCATATTTCAGTACATCTGTGCTCTCAAAAGCCTTATCAAGCGACTGAAGAAAATCTTCGTCATTTCGGCTTCCAATATATTTGCACAAATAATACAAGGCACCAAAAGCATTCTGCGCAATACTTCCTTCAGGTTCTGGGTATTCATCACTATCCGGCCCCAGCATGGCGATTTTGTTTACACCTAAAAGATCTACCGGGATTCCGGAGAGATAGTCGGTCAAGGAGGACAAACTTGCTCTGAATGCATCCGACAGGTTTTCGTTATAAAACGAATCAAACTGTTCTACGCAGGGTAACTGCCGGTAAAGGTTACAGAGAGCTACAATGACCTTTTCTCTTTCAGAAAGCCCTTTCAGTCTGACAATAAACTGTGAAGTATATTTATCAAGAATCATCTCAAGTACACCCTTTGAGCCTGTTACGGCTTCGTTTGCCCGATTTCAGTGTATCTGTTGTCACACCATGTTCGTGCATTAATCCTTCACAATCAAGACAGACCCGCCTTGAAGCATCAATATGTTCCACTCCAGGGACATTTTTCATTATGGTTTCCTCTGCATGTCCGTCCCCTCTAATAACATTCACATTATTTTCTTTAGCCCATTCACGCTGCACAGGAGGTACTACCCGTTCACTTGATGCTATATGATACTTCCCGCTGCTGTCGACGCCGATTGCTGTGGTTTTCCGACTCTGAGCATACTCGTCGAGTAAACTGTGCGCTTCCTTAACCAGTTCCTGCAGTTTTGTCAGAGTAAGCCCAAGTGCATCAATCCATCCTAATGGATTCGGCGCATACTGATACAGGTTCCAGCCACCGGCCAGCCCTATCGGGTCCTGGGTGGTAAACCGGCCCACCTCCGGTTCATAGTAACGGAACAGATTATAGTGCAGGCCGCTTTCATTATCCTGGCACTGCCCGGCAAAACGCAGGGGCTGGGCGTAAGCCGCGCCGGTGCGCAGCCCGGCACTGCCGGGTGTCTGGCCGCGCAGTTTCCCGAAGGTGTCGTACTGCCCGGACCAGCGCAGGTTACCGTCAGCATCGGTGACTTCCAGCGGTGCGCTGTTCAGGTCGGTGTGCAGCCAGTAAATATCGGCCTGCGGTGCGTTGCCCGCCTGCTCAATGGCAGCCAGCGGTGCCCACGGGCTGGCCGGGTCATAACTCCAGGTACGGCGGGTGGCGTTATCCCGTTGCTCCTGCAGCAGGCGGTAGCCCTGCCACAGGAAACGGGTGGTTTCCGTTCCCCGGTTGCGGTAATCGACAGTTTTGCGTATCCGCCTGCCCAGCGCATCGTAATGATAGTGTGCGGTGAATTCACCTTCCGGG